>NZ_JBVVPV010000023.1:0-96753 GCF_055811735.1 Mesorhizobium sp. WSM4850
CTACTCCCCTACTCCCCTACTCCCCTAACTTCCCCATCGCCTTGTACACCGCAATGCCGGCAGCGAGGTCTTCGAGGGCTGCGCCAACCGATTTGAACAGCGTGATCTCACCGGGGCTCTGCCGGCCCTTCTTCTGGTCGCGTGCCAATTCATGCAGGTCGGCGACGATGGCTTGCGCCTCCAGCACGCCCGAGGCCAGTGGCTGGACGATGTCGCCCGCTTCCTTGGTGGCGCCGGCCCGGGTGTCGACGTAGACGCGGGCGCGCGCAATCGCATCGTCGTCGCTTTCGCGCATGGCCGGCGTGAAGCCGCCGACCAGATCGACATGGGTCCCCGGCTTCAACAGCGCGCCCCTGATCAGCGGCGTGGTCGTGATCGTCGCCGACGAAACGATGTCGGCCTGGCCGAGTTCTGCGTCGAGATCGCTCGCGGCGGTAGCCGCAAAGCCCTCGGCGCGCAATTCCGCCGCAACCTTTTCGGCATTGGCCGGCGTGCGGTTCCAGATGCGGATGACGGTGATCGGCCGCACCGCGCAATGCGCCCTGGCGAGGAACGGCGACAGCGCGCCGGCGCCGACCACCAGCAGCCGCGAAGCGTCCTCGCGGGCCAGATAGGAGGCTGCCAGCGCCGAGGCGCAGGCCGTGCGCCACTGCGTCAGCCGCTGGCCGTCGATCATGGCTTCAGGCTCGCCGGTTGCACCGTCGAGCAGGAGGTAAAGCCCCATCACCGCAGGTTTGCCCACGGCGTTGTTGTCGGGCGACACGGTGACGATCTTGACGCCGATATGGCCGCCTGCCGACGAGCCGGCCGCATTGAAGTCGGTCCAGGCCGGCATCAGGAGCAGGGTCGAGGCCGCGCCGTCGGGCCGTTCGACCGTATGGTGGTGCCTGACCGGCTGTACCGCGCCATCGCGAAAAGCCGCGCGTAGCGTTTCGACCAGGCCGGGAAAGGTCAGCGCCTGATCGACCTCGGCCGCCGAAATGCTCAGCATAGGAAACTCCGTCGAGAGAAATTCGCCCTGACGCATGACCGCGAAACCAGAAGCGATTTTCCGCAAAGATCATGCGCAATCAAAAATGGTACAGCGTCTTTTGCGCGTCCAAAAAGGGCGCGCGGCGGTTCCGGCTCAGCCCGTCGGCTTCGGCAAGGAGGGGCCTTGTTGCGCGGCCGGTGCCCGGCTGACCGCCTGGCGCAAGTTCTCGGCCTCGACGCCGCGCTGACGCGCCAGCTTGCGATAGCGGCCCTGCTTGATCCAGGTCGCCAGGCTGCCGACGATCATGCCGATGGCGAGGGCCAAGAACAGGAAGATGAAAAGCGGCAGCGTCATCGTCAGCGCCGGATTGCCGGGGTTGAATGGGTCCAGGGTGAAGGCAACCGGATCGCGGTTGGCGACCGCCAGCGCAATCAGAATGACGGCCAGCGGCACGAAGACCACGATGAGCATGAAACGATTGAACATAGAATTTCCTGTCGAAGGCGGGCTCTACCAAAGGCCGGGCCTACTGAAAAGGCTGGCATGGCGCATGAGCCCGCGCGGCGCTTATTTGCCGCTGTTCAGCCTTTCACGCAATTCCTTGCCGGTCTTGAAGAACGGCACCCATTTCTCCTCGACCTCGACGGATTCCCCGGTACGCGGATTGCGGCCGGTGCGGGCGGGGCGGTTTTTCACCGAGAAAGCGCCGAAACCGCGCAGTTCGACCCGGTTGCCTTCGGCAAGCGCGTCGGTGATCTCGTCGAAAATCGCGCCGACAATGTTTTCGACGTCACGCAGGAAAAGGTGCGGGTTGCGTGTGGCGATGATCTGCACAAGTTCGGATTTGATCATGAGAAGGCTCCCCGTGAAAACTCTGCGGTCAAATTATGAGGATGATTTTATTTGCTTTTTCACTCGTCTCAAGGGTGCCAGACGGAAACCAGACCGTCAAGAAACAAGCGATCGGCACCAAGTTCGTGAATGATGTCGCCGCCATAGTCGGGCAGGCCGAGCGCACTGCCGATGGTTCGCGCCATCGACTTCGAGAACAGGAAGCCACCGCTTTCCGCGTCCTTCCACTCCACCACCTTGAGCTTGGCGTCGATGCCCTTGGTTGCGAGCCAGTCGATCGCTTCGGTCTCGCCGCCGACCGCGTCGACCAATTTGTTGGCAACGGCCTGCCGGCCGGTGAAGATCGATCCGTCGGCCAGCGCCAGCGCCTCCGGTTTGGTCATCTTGCGGCGTTCGGCGACGATGCCGACGAACCAGTCGTAGCTGTCGAGGATGAGCTTGCGGACCATGGTGCGCTCGTCGTCATTGGTCGGCTTGAAAGGCGATGGCGAAGCTTTCAACGGCGAGGATTTCACTTCCTCGAGCTTGACGCCGAGTTTGTTCATAAGGCCGCTGACGTCCGGATACTGGATCAGCACGCCTATCGAGCCGACAATCGACGATTTGCGCGCGACGATATGATCGGTCGCGGTGGCGATCATATAGCCCGCCGATGCGGCCAGCGTGCCGACCTGGGCCACCACCGGCTTCTCGGCGGCCAGCTTGCGCACAGCCTCGTAGATCGATTCGCCGCCGACGGTGGTGCCGCCCGGTGAATCGATCGACAGGATTACGGCTTTCACCCTCGAGGATTGACGGATGGCGTCCAGTTGCTTGATCAGGTCTTCGTCTTCGGTGATGGTGCCCTCGATCTCGACCTTGGCGATATGGTCGATCGCCGCGCCAGTGAAGTCATCGCCGTAAATCCAGGTCCAAAAGGCAATCAGCCCGGCTGCTGCGACAACAAGCGCTGCAACGCGCCAGAATGTCAGCTTGCGGCGCAAGCGGCGGCGGTCGATCAGGTCGTCGGCTCTCAGTACCATGGTCAGCCTCATAGTCGGTGGGAGCAGATGCTTTTAAAGCAACCGCCCGCGCCCGGCTACCGATTCCTGACGAGCTTGCGCCAAAGACAAGGTCTCGACGTTGGGGAGACGGCGTTTCGAGAGAACGTAAAAGACCAATCCACAGCCCCTAACGCTGTCCGCCCGTATCTGGTATGACGTGCAAGTTGTGCCGGTTTCATTTTCGTTTGTGCAACAGCAACCGTCACACTTTTGCGGTTTTCCTCCGCTTGTGCTTGCTTGTGGGCGCCGGCATCCCACCTATAGGGGTGCTTGGCGGCAGGGGTTTAGAAGAAAGCAGTTATGTTAGCGCGACCGATCGAACCGACCAACACCGAGGCGGGGTTGGCTCCCCCGGACGTAGGCCCGGCGCGGGTCGACGCCTTCGGCATCGCCCAGCGCCACTCGCGCCGCGTGCGTATCTTGAAGCTGGCGGTGCCGCTGGCCGCTGCCGCGATCGCGGTCGCCGTCCCGGTCTATTCCTATCTCTCGGCGCCTGGCTCGATCCAGGTCCAGGCCGACGCCAGCGCCTTCGCGAACGGCAAGCTGGTGATGGCCAACCCCAAGCTCAACGGGTTCACCAAGCAGAAACTGCCCTATTCCATGACGGCTTTGCGCGCCATACAGGACGTGAGCCAGCAAGGCATCATCAATCTGGAGGGCATCGACGCCAAGCTGCCGATATCAACCGACAATGTGGCGGCCATCAATGCCCCGCACGGTAGCTTCAATCGCGATGGCAACACGATGAGCCTGACCAGCGATGTCACCATAACCACCACCGATGGCCTGGCGGCAAAGTTCAAATCGGTCTTTCTCGACATGGGCAAAGGCACTATGAAGACGAACGATCCGGTCGACGTCAGCCGTGGCGGGTCGCGGATTACCGCGGATTCCATGTCTGTCCAGGACAACGGCAAGATCGTGGTCTTCGAGAACAGAGTGCGTGTCAACATCGATCCCGCCAGCTTGAAGGCGGCAGAGGCAATGAGCGGAGAATCCAATGCGGTTCAGTAGTTCGACACGGCTCGTGGCCGCGGCTTCGGCGTTGCCGGCCGTAGGGCTGGCCGCCCTGGGGCTGGCTTTGGCGGCGGCGCCGGCTCTGGCGCAGTCCAGGACCACCAGCCAGCTGTCGGGCCTCAAACTGTCCGGCGACAAGCCCATCCAGATCGAAAGCGACAAGCTCGAGGTTCGCCAGGCGGACAGCGTCGCCGTGTTCACCGGCAATGTAAACGTCGTCCAGGGTCCGACCTTGCTCAAGGCCGGCAAGATGACGGTCTATTACGTCAAGGACCCCGACGCTGCCGCCAAGGGTGAGCAGGCCTCGGGTGCCGCGATGACGGGCTCGGCCGACATCGACCGTCTGGAGGTCGCCAACAAGGTCTATATCAAATCGGACGACCAGGTCGCCACGGGCGACAACGGCACCTTCGACATGAAGACGGAAGTGCTGGTGCTTTCAGGCAGCAAAGTCGTGCTCTCGCAAGGCGACAATGTACTGGTCGGCTGCAAGCTGACCGTGCAGATGAAGAGCGGTCTGGCCCAGGTCGACCCCTGCGGCGGTGGACGCGTCATGATGTCGATCACGCCGCCGAAGTCGGGAGCGGCGAACCCCTGATGGTCGACGTAGCATCGCTGTTGGCGCGTCTTCCAGGACGCGCCGCCAGCAAACTTGCGGCACCGGCCGCGATTAGCCTCGATCAGGTAAAATTCAAGGGAACCCTGATCGCCAAAGGGCTGACCAAGAGCTACAAGGGCCGCAAGGTGGTCAGCGGCGTGACGATCGGCGTGCGCGCCGGTGAGGCGGTCGGGCTGCTCGGTCCCAACGGCGCCGGCAAGACCACCTGCTTCTACATGGTCACCGGCCTGGTGCCGGTCGACGAAGGCACGATCGAAATCGACGGCTTCGATGTCACCTCTATGCCGATGTACCGCCGCGCCCGCCTTGGCATCGGCTACCTTCCGCAGGAGGCGTCGATCTTTCGCGGCTTGAGCGTCGAGCAAAACATCCGTGCCGTGCTCGAAGTGGTCGAGAAGAGCCGCAAGGAGCGCGAACGCATTCTCGACGAACTGCTCGAGGAGTTTCACATCAGCCATCTGCGCAAGGCCCCGTCGCTGTCGCTTTCCGGCGGCGAGCGGCGGCGCCTTGAAATCGCGCGCGCCCTGGCGACCCGCCCCGCATACATGCTGCTCGACGAGCCTTTCGCCGGCATCGATCCGATCGCCGTCGCCGACATCCAGCAACTCGTGCGCCATCTGACGGCGCGCGGCATCGGCGTGCTCATCACCGATCACAATGTCCGCGAGACGCTCGGCCTGATCGACCGCGCCTACATCATCCATGCCGGCCAGGTGTTGACCCATGGCCGGGCCGACGAAGTGGTCGCCAACCCGGATGTGCGGCGGCTTTATCTCGGTGAGGGGTTTACACTCTAAGCGTGAAAATTTCTGTCCAGACGCGGTTTTTGACGCGAGACAGAGCTTTTTCTTCGATTTCTCGTCGGAATACGCACGGACAGGCGAGTTTTGATCGCCGTCGCCTTGACAAGCAAAAGCCGGGCCAGTTTCTATGCCGAACTCCTTCCGGCAGTCCGGATGCGTAGACAGGGCGTTTGAAACCGAACCATGGCGTTGGCGGCAAAACTACAGCTACGACAGTCCCAGTCGCTGGTGATGACGCCGCAACTCATGCAGTCGATACGGCTGCTGCAGTTCACCCACATCGAGCTGGAACGCTTCATCGACGACGAGATCGAGCGCAATCCTTTGCTCGAGCGCGCCGAGCCGCAAGACGATGCCGTCAGCGACCAGGCGCAGAAGATCGATGCCGCGCCGGAAACGGCCACCGCCGGCGACTGGTTCGAGAAGGAAACGGCGTGGAGCGCCGAGGCGATCTCGGAAAAGCTCGATACTTCGCTGGAAAACCTGTTTCCCGACGACCCCGGCACCAGCGAGCGGCTCGGTCCCGACCTGACGGCCCAGTGGAAATCGGCATCCGGCAACGGTTCCGCATCCTCTTCCGACGGTTTTGACGTCGGAGACATGGCGGCCGGAGCCATCACGCTGCGCGAGCATGTTGCCGAGCAGGTCGCGCTTGCCTTCGCCGACCCGGCAGCACGCCTGATCGCCAGCGAACTGGCCGATGGCCTCGACGAGGCCGGCTACATGCGCGCCGACATGGCTGAGATCGCCACCCGTCTCGGCACCGACAGAGCGGCGGTGGCAAATGCGCTCGCGGTCTGCCAGACATTCGAGCCCACCGGCCTCTTTGCCCGCGACCTTGCCGAATGCCTGTCGCTGCAGCTTGCCGTCCGCGACCGTCTCGACCCTGCGATGAAGGCTTTGATTGCCAATCTCGAACTCTTGGCCCGGCGCGATTTCCAGACCCTGAAACGGATTTGTGGGGTCGATGAGGAGGATCTGCTCGACATGCTGGCCGAGATACGTGCGCTCGATCCGCGCCCGGGGATGGCGTTTTCGGGCGGCGCCAGCGACGCGATCATCGCCGATGTCGAAGTGCGTGCGGCCAATGACGGGAGCTGGGTGATCGAACTCAACCCCGAAACGCTGCCGCGCGTGCTGGTCGACCATATCTATTTCGCTCGGGTTTCGCCGCATGCGAAAAATCAGACGGAAAAGGACTTCCTGGCGGAGTGCCTGCAAAACGCCAATTGGCTGACGCGCAGCCTCGATCAGCGGGCGAAGACTATCCTCAAGGTTGCCTCAGAAATCGTGCGCCAGCAGGACGCCTTCCTCGTCCATGGCGTGCGTCACCTGAGGCCGCTCAACCTGCGCACCGTGGCCGACGCCATCGGCATGCACGAATCGACCGTCAGCCGGGTCACCGCCAACAAATACATGCTGACGCCGCGCGGCGTGTTCGAACTGCGCTATTTCTTCACCGCCTCGATCGCTTCGTCGGGTGGCGGTGACGCGCATTCGTCTGAAGCGGTGCGCGACCGCATCAAGCAGTTGATCGACGAGGAGAAACCTGCCGACGTGCTTTCCGACGACGCGATTGTGGATATGTTGCGGGAAAGCGGCGTCGATATCGCCAGGCGCACGGTCGCCAAGTATCGGGAGGGCATGAATATTCCCTCGTCGGTGCAGCGGCGGCGTGAAAAACGCGCTTTGGCCAGCGCCGGACGCTGATCTCTGACTGAATTTTCGACAGCTTTCGCACTTCATTGACAAGCCGCAATGAAGTGGCTAGAAGCCCGCCCGCATGGGACGGGCTACTGCCCGCATGCGGATGGTCCGTCACGACGTTGGCCACGGGACGGTCAAGAAGGCGGCTTGTGATCATCGGAAAAGTTCGGATTTAAAATCGGCGCAAGTGACGCCGCAAAGCTTGTGCGCTCAGACCACGGGTATAAACTCGGGACAGTTTGAAGCCTGAGCAAGGAAGGTCAGTATTCAGATGACGCTGCGCATATCAGGAAAACACATGGATATCGGCGATGCGTTCCGTACGCGCATCAACGACCGTGTCGGAGAGGTGATCGGGAAATATTTCGATCGGGGCTTTTCTGGGCAAATTGTAGTCGTCAAATCGGGATCGCGCTACACGGCCGATTGCATGATCCGGCTGGATTCCGGCGCTTCGCTGCAGGCGACCGGTGAAGCGCAGGACCCGACGCTCGCTTTCGAGGCGGCGGCGGATCGCCTCGAGACCCGCCTTCGCCGCTACAAGCGTCGGCTGAAGTCGCATAATTCAGGCAACGCCAATGGCGAACCCACCGACGTCGCCTATACGGTGATGGCGCCGCTTGCCGACGATGACGAGGAAATGCCGGAGAATTTCGCGCCAGCCATCGTCGCCGAATCAACCATGACGCTGCGGACCATGTCGGTGGCGTCAGCCGTGATCGAACTCGACACCAAGGACAGCCCGGTCCTCGTCTTCCGCAACGCCGGAAACGAGCATCTCAATATCGTCTATCGTCGGCCGGACGGAAACATCGGCTGGATCGACCCGTCTACGACCAAGGTCGCGCAGGGCTAACGGCCAAGGCCGCACTGGGCTGACGGCCAAGGCCGCACTGGGATAAGGCACCAGCCGCACGCGAGAGTGAGGGCTGGCGACGGCAGGCGAACAAGGGATTTCAAGTATGGACCTGAGCGATCTTATCAACGTTCCGGCAATCTTGCCGGCGTTGAAGGCGAACTCCAAGAAGCAACTGCTGCAAATGCTGTCCGAAAGGGCGGCGGCGATTGCCGGTATTCCGGAACGGGAGGTGTTCGACACCATCCTGCAGCGTGAACGGCTGGGCTCGACCGGTGTCGGCAACGGCATTGCCATTCCGCATGGCAAGCTGGCCGGGGTGAAGCGGATCGCCGGGGTTTTCGCCCGGCTGGAGACGCCGGTCGATTTCGAGGCGCTGGACGACCAGCCGGTCGATCTGGTGTTCCTGCTTTTGGCGCCCGAAGGCGCCGGCGCCGACCATCTCAAGGCGCTGTCGCGCATTGCGCGGGTGCTGCGCGACGCCGACACGGTGGCCAAGATCAGGGGCACCCGCGACGCCGCCGCGATCCATGCGCTTTTATCGGATACACAAGCCTCGCACGCGGCCTGAGTTTTTTCGATCAGTTCGGTTAAAGGGCCGCCGCGAGCGGCCCTGTCCGTTCTAACCAGATCGCTGCGCCGTCTTGTTAGTGGATCGCGACTTAGTGGATCGCGACGGGGGTCAGGTCGTTTTCCAGGGCGCCGGCCAGCGCCCGCTCGCGAGCGTCGGAAAGCAGGATCGGCTGGCCGTTGGCGGCAAACAGGGCCCACAGTTCCAGCCCGGGCGCGATTTCGCCGAGGCCCGGGAAACGGCCGCGCAGATCGTCGCTCGAGATTTTCCTGAGATAGGCGACCGAGCCTTCGCCGAGATGGGCGAACTCGCCGCTGGTCATGATAAGATTTTCGTCAGTTCTGGTCATTTAAGCCTCCGTGCTGCGAGGACCCCGTTCAAGGCCGCCTCGCATGAGAGCAATCGGTAAAAATCAGTCTTTCACCGATATGTTTATTTTCCGTACCAGCCGTTCGGACTCGGGCCGATCGAGATCGATCGACAAAAGACCGTTCTTCAGCTCCGCCGCGATCACCCGCATGCCGTCGGCCAGCACGAAACAGCGCTGGAACTGGCGCGCGGCAATGCCGCGGTGCAGAAATTCGCGCTCGGTGTCATCGTTCTGACGGCCGCGCACGACCAACTGGTTCTCCTCCGTGGTCACATCGAGATCGTTTTCGGCGAAACCGGCGACAGCGAGTGTGATACGCAGCCTTTCGGCCTTGCCGTCGGCACCGCTGAGGCGCTCGATGTTGTAGGGAGGGTAGCTGTCACCTGACTTCGCCAGACGCTCCAGGGTCTTTTCCATGGCGTCGAAACCCAGGAGAAGCGGGCTGGAAAAAGGCGTCATTCGACTCATGTTACACTGTCCTCTCAAGAGCGACATAAAGCGGAAAAACCCGGATGGCATTTTTCCCGATGGTCTTGATATGGTCCGCCCGGCGGTCGAGTTCAAGCCGTCAAAAGCCCCGCCCAAAAAGACTCCCTAAACAAGGAATTGAAATGCCCCAATCCCGCAAGATCATTATCGACACGGATCCCGGCCAGGATGATGCCGTCGCCATATTGCTGGCGCTCGGCAGCGCCGAGCTGGAGATCGTCGGCATGACCGCCGTCGCCGGCAACGTGCCGCTGAGACTCACCGAAAAGAATGCACGCAAGATCTGCGAGCTGGCCGGCCGGCCTGACATCAAGGTCTATGCCGGCGCCATCCGGCCGCTGGCGCGCGAACTGGTAACCGCCGAGGAGGTGCACGGCGAGACCGGGCTCAACGGACCGCAATTGCCCGAACCAACCATGGAGCTGCAGGCCCAGTACGCAGTCGATTTCATCGTCGAGACGCTGATGAAGGAAGAGAGCGGCACGATCACCCTGTGCGCACTCGGCCCGCTCACCAACATAGCGCTGGCGCTGATCCGCGAGCCGAACATTGCGCCGCGCATCAAGGAAATCGTGCTGATGGGCGGCGGCTTCTTCGAAGGCGGCAACGTCACCCCGACCTCCGAATTCAACATCTATGTCGACCCGCATGCCGCCGATGTCGTATTCAAATCCGGCATTCCGATCGTCATGATGCCGCTCGACGTCACCCACAAGGCGCTGACCACGGCCAAGCGCACCCAAGCCTACCGCAAGCTCGGCACCAGGGTCGGCACGGCCACGGCGGAGATGCTGGAATTCTTCGAACGATTCGACGAAGAGAAATACGGCACCGACGGCGGTCCGCTGCATGACCCTTGCGTCATCGCCTATCTATTGAAACCCGAGCTGTTCAGGGGCCGCAACTGCAACGTCGCTGTGGAAACCGCCTCGGAACTCACCATGGGCATGACCGTGATCGACTGGTGGGGCGTGACCAAACGGCCGAGCAACGCCATGGTGATGCGCGACATCGACCACGATGCGTTGTTCGCGCTGCTGCTGGAAAGGCTGGGCCGGCTTTAGGGCCGCTTCCTTCTCCCCTTGTGGGGCCTTGTGGCCCGAAGGGCGGGCGAGGCCCGTGACTCGCCCCGGGCGGGGGATCTGCGTGCAGCGCCGAGACGGTTGAGGGTATTGGCCGGAGCGCTGTTGGAGCTGGAACACCCCTCATCCGGCCGCGGAGCCTGTCCTCGGGCTTGCCGGGGGCAAGACCAGTGGGCGGCCACCTTCTCCCACGGGGGGAGAAGGAAAGGAGTGCCGCTCACTTCGCCTTTGAAAATGCCAGCCACAGGCCGCCGCCGACCAGAAAACTGCCGCTTATCCGCGACAGCAGCTTGACGCGGCCGGCCGAAAGCAGGCGTCCGGCGCGGCCGGCGGCCAGCGCGTAGGTCGAATCCGATACGGCGGCGAAGATCATGGCGGTGAGGCCCATGACGCCGATCTGCAACCCATGGTTGCCGTCAGGGGCGATGAACTGCGGAAAGAAGGCGCCGAAGAACACCAGCGTCTTGGGATTGCTGATCGCCACCAGCAGGCCCTGCAGGAAGAAGCCGCCGCGCGGTGTCTTCGCCGATCCGTCGGCGTTCAGCTTGCCCTTGGAGCGGAACATCTGCACACCCATCCAGATCAGATAGGCGGCACCGATCAGCCTGACCCATTCGAACCAATGGCCCATTCCCGCGATCAGCGAGGTCAATCCGATGCCGACAATGGCGATCATGATCGCCAGTCCGGCCTGTGTGCCGGCGACGTTGGCGAGGCCGGCGCGAGAGCCATGGCGGATGCTGTTGGCGATGATCAGCGTGACCGTCGGTCCGGGTACCAGGATGATGACGAGGCAGGCGACGAGATAGGTGGCATAGAGTTCCAGCGACATGGTTTCCTCAACAGTATGCGGCTTTGCGACACGGCTGACCGCGATCAATGCATGACAGTAACGCGGCTGCAAGCGGCAGGAGATGTCGCCGGCAACCTTGACCTGGATTATTTTAGGCTCCAGCCAGCCACGGCAGCGTCGTCTCGTAGGCTGCCGCCGCTCTCAGCACGGCCATGTCGCCGCGCGGCCGCCCGATCAATTGCATGCCCATCGGCCTGCCGCTGCCATCGAAGCCGGCCGGTACGTTGACCGCCGGGCAGCCGCCCAGCGTGGCGAGTGCTGAAACCTGCATCCAGCGGTGATAGCTGTCCATGGCACGCCCGGCCACCTCCCGGGGCCAAGGAGTACTGACATCGAAGGGAAAAACCTGCGCAGTCGGCAGCGCAATCAGGTCGAAGCGATCGAAGAGCGCCAGCAACGTTCGATGCCAGGACGAGCGCCTCACCGTGGCGGCGTGGATCTGCGGCGCCGTGAGCTGCAGCGCCTGTTCCACCTCCCACACCGCCTCCGGCTTCAGAAGAGCGCGTTTCAAGGGATCGTCGTAATGCGCCTTGAGCGCACAACCGCTGCTCGCCTGGCGCAGCGTCACGAAGGCCTGCCACAGCGCTTCGAAATCGACATCCGGCACCAGCGCTTCGGTCTGAAAGGATGCCGCGGCGAACCGGCCGAGAGCGGCCTCGCAAAGACCAGGGATGCCGGGTTCGACCGGCAGATGACCACCGAGATCGCCGAGCCAGGCGATGCGGCCGCCGGCCGTCGGCGTTTGCAGTCCCTGCAGGAAGCAGTCCTGCTTGTGATGCGAGAGGGGCGCGCGAGGGTCGTAGCCAGCCTGCTCGTCGAGCAGCAACGCCATGTCGCGCACGCTGCGGCCCATCGGCCCTTCGACGCCCATCTGGGCGTGGAAGACGTCAAGCTCTGGGCCGGCCGGGACAAGCCCCTGCGACGGACGGAAGCCATAGACGTTGTTGTAGGCGGCCGGGTTGCGCAGCGAGCCGCCAAAGTCGCTGCCGTCGGCGACAGGCACCATGTCGAGCGCCAGCGCGACCGCCGCGCCGCCGCTCGAACCGCCGGCGGTCAAGGCCGGGTCGAAAGCATTGCGTGTCGGGCCGAATACGGTGTTGTAGGTATTGGAGCCCAGGCCGAATTCGGGAACATTGGTCTTGCCGATGATGATGGCGCCGGCCTTGCGGATGCGCTCGACGAAGAAATCGTCTTCCTGCGGGACGAAATCGGCGAAGATCGGCGAGCCCAAGCTGGTTCTGAGGCCCTTGGTCTGCGCGAGATCCTTGATGGCGATCGGCAGGCCGAACAGCGGTCCGGCATGCCCTGCATGCGCCAGATGGGCGTCTGCCCTGTCGGCCTCGCGCAAGATGTCGGCACGGTCGCGCAGCGAGACGATGGCATTGACCAGCGGGTTTACCGCGTCGATCCGGTCGAGGAATGCCGTCACCACCTCGCGCACCGACAACCGCCTGCGCCGGATCGCCTCGGCAAGATCCACGGCGGACAGGCGGCAGATATTGCCGGCAGGCGGCACGGCGTGTTTTGTGGCCGGACGCATGGCTCTCACCTGGCTGGCGTGTTTTGGAGCGCCGCCTCGACGTCCTTCGCTAGTGGGATCGCCGGCTGGGCGCCGGGCTTCAGGCAAGCGAGCGAACCAGCGGCTGCAGCACGGGCGAGCGCCTGGTCGAGCGGCAGGCCCGATGACAGCCCGGCGGCGAAATAGCCGCAGAACGTGTCGCCGGCGCCGACCGTATCGACCGGAGTGATGTTCAACGCCGGAACCATCAGGAGATCGGCTGGCGTGGCGGCCAGAACGCCGTCACCGCCGAGCGTGACGACTATTGTGCGACCGGTCGTCCCCGCGAAATCGCGCATCCGCGCCGGGCGATCGCGGCCGCTCAGCGACAGCGCCTCGCCATAGAGGTCGAATTCGGTTTCGTTGGCGACGACATAGTCGGCCTTGCCGAGGAAGGCGGCCGCCTCTGCGCGGAACGGTGCCGTGTTGAGCACGGTAACCGCGCCTGCCGCCCGTGCCGCGTCCAGTGCTGCATCGACAGTCTGCAGCGGAATCTCCTGCTGCAGGAGCACGACATCGCCCTTCTTCATGAAAGCCTTGGAGAGGTCGCCTGTGACGACCGAATCATTGGCGCCCGGCACCACGGCAATGATGTTCTCACCGTCGTCGGCGACCATGATCAATGCCGTGCCGGTCGAAGCGAAGGTTTCACCGACACCGGACAGGTCGATCTTGCCGTCCCGCAACAGCGCCAGCGCTTCGTTGGCGAAATTGTCCTTGCCGACCGCGCCGACCATGCGCACCTTGGCGCCGGCGCGCGCGGCGGCCAGCGCCTGGTTGGCGCCCTTGCCGCCGGGTGCGGTGCTGAAGCCAGAACCCCGAACCGTCTCGCCCTGTGCGGGCAAGCGGTCGACATTGGCGATAAGGTCGAGGTTGATCGAGCCGACAACGATGATCAAGTGGTGCCTCCCTGCTGACTGCGGGAAGCTACTCCGTAAGGCCGCCGCTTGCCAGACGGCGCGATCTAATCGCGTCAGGTCTGAACGCGCTTCTCAGCGCAACTCCAGGCGTCGTCGGCGCCGACATCGACAATTGGCGCGCGATTTCAGGATCCGACCTGTCCCGCTTCCCAGCCAAGGATGGCGCGTTTGCGCGTCAGGCCCCAGTGGTAGCCCGTGAGCGCGCCGGACTTGCCGAGAGCCCGGTGACACGGCACCACGAAGGACATCGGATTGGCGCCGACCGCGGCGCCCACCGCCCGGCTGGCGCTCGGTGCGCCGATGCCGGCGGCGATCGAGGAATAGGTGCAGGCCTTGCCCATCGGGATGCGCAGCAAGGCTTCCCAGACGCGGACCTGAAAGTCGGTGCCGATCAAGACGACGCGCAGCGGCTGGTCGGCGCGCCACAGTGCCGGGTCGAAGATGCGCGCCGCATAGGGCGCCGTCGCGGCCATGTCCTCGACATAGGTTGCGTTCGGCCAGCGGCCGGACATGTCGGCGAAGGCCGCACGCTCGTCGCCGACATCGCTGAAGGCGAGGCCGGCAAGCCCACGGTCTGTGACCATGATCAGGGCGATGCCGAAAGGCGAGATATGATAGCCGTAGCGGATCGTCAGCCCGGCGCCGCGCGTCTTGTAGTCGCCCGGCGACATCGCTTCGTGGGTGACGAAAAGGTCGTGCAGCCGGCCGGGGCCCGACATGCCGACCTCGAAAGAAGCCTCGAGCAGCGGCATGCCGGAATCGAGCAGTTTGCGCGCGTGGTCGAGCGTGACCGCCTGCAGAAACGCCTTGGGCGACAGGCCGGCCCAGCGGGTGAAGAGCTTCTGCAACCCGGTCGGTGTCTCGCCGACTTCCTCCGCCAATATCTCGAGCGACGGCTGGTCACGATAGTCAAGGCTGATCTTCTCGATCGCGCGCCGAACAACTTCGTAGTCACCGCCTTCGGGTGTGATGTCTTTCTTCAGAATAGCTGTCTGTGCGTTCATCGGGCCATCTCCTTGATCGTGAATATCGTCCTTCGCGGCTCCGATCACCACCCGAAACTTGCCTTCTCGTCATGTGCATCCAGATAGATCTGGCTTCGAGGAAGGAGCCGACGAGGGCTGGCAAAAAGGTGCATTCCAGCAGGGAGAAGTAACGCTGCCGATTACCGTTCTTGGCCGATTGCCGGTTTATGAGGCATTGCAGAACCGGTTCGCGAACGAGGCGGTTCGCTCACATTCAGCGCGCTTTCGCGGTCGCCAGGGCGCGCGAAAAGGCTGACGCAAAGCTCTCGCGGTCGTCGGGATTAAGGAAGCCGCCGATCGGCACATTCTGGCCTTGTGCTTCCACCGCCATCCTGGTGATGCCGATTTCGGCGTGGCGGGCGACCGAAAAACGCGCCCAGAACGGATTGAAGCGATGGGCTTCCGATTTGCCTGATGGCGCGGTCTTGCGGATGTCGAGGCTGGTGCGCGAGACCGACACCTCCTCACGGGCGCGGGCGGCACGATAATTGGCGCGAAAGGCGATGTAGACGGCGATGACGTCGAGACCCAGGAAGCCGAACACCGGCCAGGCGCCGCGCGACAGGAAAAACGCTCCGGTGACCAACGAGCCGAACAGCAGAGCGCCCATCAGGATGGCAAAGCCGGTTTTGCCCAGCGAGCGATGCGGTATCAGCAACGCCTGGAAGAATGGCTCGTCGGCCTGAAATGAGGCGTTTGTGTCGCTCATGCCGGGGTATTATAGGAAGGGGATGACGAGCCCCAAGTCCAAAAATTCCTCTACACCCAAAAATGAACTGCTCCCCGGCCGACGCGATAGCGCGAACGCCAAACCGCGTGCCCGGCCTCTGCGGTCCCATTCGCTCTACGGCCCGGCCGAAGTGCACGAGATTTTCCGACGCTTTTCCGTTCAGCGGCCCGAGCCGAAGGGCGAGCTCGAACATGTCAACGCCTTCACGCTGCTGGTGGCGGTGGTGCTTTCGGCACAGGCGACCGATGTCGGCGTCAACAAGGCGACGCGGGCGCTGTTCAAGGTCGCCGACACGCCGCAAAAGATGCTGGCTCTCGGCGAAGCCAAGGTCGGCGACTATATCCGCACCGTTGGGCTCTGGCGCAACAAGGCCAAGAACGTCATCGCGCTCTCGGAGGCGCTGATCCGCTGCTATGGCGGCGAAGTGCCCGACGACCGCGACCAACTGGTCAAGCTGCCGGGCGTCGGGCGCAAGACCGCCAATGTCGTGCTCAACATGGCCTTCGGCCAGCACACGATGGCGGTCGACACGCATATCTTTCGCATCGGCAACCGGCTGCGGCTGGCGCCCGGCAAGACGCCGGAACAGGTCGAGCAGGGGCTGTTGAGGATCATTCCGGACGAATACATGCGCCATGCGCATCACTGGCTGATCCTGCATGGCCGCTATGTCTGCAAAGCGCGCAAACCGGATTGCCCGATCTGTGTCATCGCCGACATCTGCAAGGCCGAGGAGAAGACGAATGATGTTCCGGCGCCGCTGGTCGAAATTGCGCCGCTCGAACCCTTAAGCGAGATTCAGTAGCCGTAGCCGCGCGCCATCGCCGCGGCGAAGACCGGGATCAGCAGGAAGATCGAGGCTTCGGCGCGGACATAAGTTCGAACGGATGCAAGTTGTGCCGCCGGCACTTGAAAGCCGGGGCTGGCCGAGGCCTGCCTGCTCCAGAACGCAAAGCGGACCGTCGGGATGATCGACAGCAGCCCGACGGTGACGAAGGCCGCCATCTTTGCCCAGAATACCCAGTTGTAGACGTAGAATTCCCAACCTTTCAGGCCGTAGATGACGCGTCCGATGCCGACAACGATGATCAGCATGGCGATGATGCCGTAATGGCGATCGATGCCGACAAGCCGCCGAAGCGTCGCGGCGGGCAGATCGCCGCGGATCAGGACAAATTCGGCGCCGATGATGCCGGCCAGTGAAAACACCAGCAGATGATGAACGATGGCAAGCAGAAAATCGGTGGTATCCATGCCCTTTTCCCTCCGTCGGACGGCACAGCGGACGCTGAATCAGTTCATGCGAAGGGTAGCATCGTTCGGCAAGATTCCCATGCCGGAGCTGGAGTTCGCGACTACGTTGACGCCAAATCCCGACAGCCTAAATTTGACATAACCAGACTGAAACGCGCCTTGAACCCGATGCCGGACGACATCCGAACCGCTTTGACAAAGCAGGGTTTGATGGCGGCCTATGATGACAGACCGGATTATCAGAAGAACGACTATCTCGGCTGGATCGCTCGTGCCAAACGCCCCGAGACAAGACACAAGCGGCTCGACCAGATGCTGGACGAATTGAAGCGTGGCGGCGTCTACATGAACATGCCGTGGCGCGGCTGAAATCGCGCTTGTCGGGTCACAGTTTCCCGCGGTCGAAGCGCCTCGACCTCGTTTCTCGCGCTGGAAGATGATCTGCCCTGTCCTGGCTCTTGTTGGACATTTGGGCGACATGCATGAGGCACCGGCAAAGAAACACTTTGAATTTGCGCATGATCGTTTCGGAGGCGGTTTTTCGGCGATCGTGCGCCGCGAGGCAGAGTTATGGGAATTCCAGGAGCAGCCAGTGCACCGGTCATCGAGACGAAGCGAACCATCTTGCGGCCACACCAGCTCGATGATTTCGATGCCTATGTTGCCATGTGGGCCGATCCGGACGTCACCCGCTTCATCGGCGGCAAGCCGCGCACGCGCGAGGAAAGCTGGATGCGCTTCCTGCGTCATGCCGGCCTGTGGTCGCTGCTGGGCTACGGCTTCTGGGCGATCGAGGACAAGGCATCCGGCCGTTTCATCGGCGAGGCCGGTTTCCACGATCTGAAGCGCGACATGGTGCCGTCGATCGAAGGCGTTCCGGAAGCCGGTTGGGCGCTGGCCCCGAGCGCACATGGCCAAGGGTTCGCCAGCGAAGTCGTCGGACGGGCTCTCGCCTGGGGCGACGAGGCATTCGGGCGCGCAAGGACGGTCTGCATCATCGATCCGGAAAACACCGCTTCGCTGAGCGTCGCGGCCAAATGCGGCTACAGCGAAGTGTTGCGGACCACCTATCACCACGATGCGACGATCCTGCTGGAACGGCAGCCCTAGCGGTTGCGGCCTGTCATCCGGTGGTTCTGATCGGGCCGAATCGAGGCTTTCTAGGCCTGCCGCTTCAGCACCGGGCCTTCCGCTTCGGCCTTTAGGGCCGCCTGTTCTAGCATCGAGGCGTCTTCGCCGAAAGCGCGGGTGGCGCGCGCGGCCGCCTCGATCAGCGGATTTTTCATGCGCTGTAGAAAGGCCGCGTCGACGCGCGTGCTCGGGCCGGACAGCGTCAACGCACCGAGCAGGGTGTGCCCCGGCCCGAACACTGGTGCCGAGACGCCCGCCGTCTCGGGGTCGCGATCGCCGACCGACAAACAATGGTAGGTTTTGCGGATCGTCTCGTATGGTTCGCCCTGCTGACCGGAAAACGCCGCAAGCACGCGGCCGCCTGTGCCGGCCAGCAGGGGCAGCACGTCGCCTTCCCGGATGGTGTAGCGGATGGGATGCTTGGACTCGACGCGGTAAAGACAGGTGCGCACGTCGCCCGAACGGACATAGAAGGCGACGCTTTCCCAGCTTCGCTCGGCCAGATCGCGCATGATCGGCAGCAGGATGTCGATCGCCACCACCGAACGCTGGTATAGGGCGCCCAGCCGAAAGGTGGCAGGGCCGACACGGTAGCGGCCGTCGTCGAGACGCTCCAGCAATTGCCCGCCCAGCAACGAGTTCGCCAGCCTCAGGATCGTGCTCTTGTAGAGGCCGGTGCGCGCCGCGATTTCGGCCAGGCTGAGCGAACGGTCGGCAGCAGCGAAAGCATCGAGGATGGCGATCGCTCGGTCGAGCGCGGCAACGCCGTTGGTCGACGCAGGCTTGGTTTGTGTTACGGTTATCCGCTTGACCACGTCGTTCCGTTCCCAGTTGGACAGAAGGGCCGATCGGAACAATTGTGCCGCATCCGGACAGTTCTGTCCAGCAGAATGCCATTCCGGTTGACAGAACGATGCAAAGACTGCATGAATTTTTGTCGAGCGGGTCTGAATTCAGGCTACGTTGCTGGCAGGCACCGGAGGAGGTGTCGTGATTGGAGGAATCCCATGCTGAACAGACGCAGATTTTTAACGAGCACCGCCGCTGCCGGCGCCGCCGGTTTCGCAGCGTTGCATCTCTCGCCCGCTTTCGCGCAGGACGCACCGCAGATCCAGATCTTTGTGCCGGCAGCGCCCGGCGGCGGCTGGGACCAGACGGCGCGCACGATGGACCAGGTGCTGCGCAGTGAGAAGCTGATCTCCGGTTCGCAGATCACCAATGTCGGCGGCGCCGGCGGCACAGTCGGCCTGCCGCAATTCATCAGCCAGTGGAACGGCAAGGGCAATTCGCTGATGGTTGCCGGCATGGTCATGGTTGGCGCTATCATCGCCAACAAATCGGCCAACAATCTCACCGAGGTCACGCCGATCGCCCGCCTCACCGGCGAATTCGAGGCGCTGGTGGTGCCGGCGGCCTCGCCGTTCAAGACAGCAGCGGATTTCGTCGCCGCCCTCAAGGCCGATCCGACCAAAGTGCCGGTGGCAGGCGGTTCGGCCGGCGGTTCGGACCACATATTGTTCGGCCTTATCGCCAAGACGGCCGGTGTTCCGGCAGCCAACCTCTCCTACGTGCCGTTCGCCGGCGGCGGCGAGGCATTGTCAGCGCTTCTCGGCAACCAGGTCGCGGCCGGCATCTCCGGCTATGGCGAGTTCTCCGAACAGGTCAAGGCAGGCGCGCTTCGGCTGCTCGCCATTTCCGCGGACAAGCGCCAGGAAGGCATCGACGCACCGACGATGAAGGAATCCGGCATCGATGTTGAACTGTTCAACTGGCGCGGCGTCTTCGCACCGCCGGGCGTTTCCGACGCCGACAAGGCGGCGATGATCACGCTGGTCGAGACGATGGCCAAAAGCGAAGCCTGGACCACCGAATGCAAAAACCGCAACTGGACGCAGATCCTGCTCACCGGCGACGACTATGCGAAATTTCTCACCGAAGACACGGCTAGGATCGCAGCCATCCTCAAGGACCTCGGCCTTGCCTGATGTCCCCGGAGAGGGGCGGTCTGCACTGCCCCTTTCCGATGTTCGCCAGCCGCATGGACATACGATCCGGCGCGAGTGAAACTGCGATGAGGTCGGCCGTGGGAGACCGGCTATCCAGGGAGGACGATCATGAGCACCAGCGACCAGCAGGCGGCGCGGCCGCGCCTTGCCGTGCCCGAATTGCTGATCGGCATCGGGCTTCTTGCCTGCGCCGGCGCAGTGGCCTGGCAGACTCTGTCGATTCCGGTGTCGCCGCTCTACTCCAAGGTCGGCCCGACCGTCTTCCCCTACATCACCATGGTCGGCATGACGGTCCTTTCCCTGCTGCTGATCGTCGCCGCTCTGCGGGGCGGCTGGCAGCCGGAGGAAGAAAAGGAAACCCCGACCGACTGGAAGGCGATGGGCATCGTCGCCGTCGGACTGGTCACGAATCTTGTTCTGATCCAGCCGCTTGGGTTCACCGCAGCCTCGGTGATCATGTTCGTTCTCATCTGCCACGGATTCGGCAGCAGACATCCGCTGCGTGACGTGCTGCTTGGCCTGATCCTGGCGCTTGCCGCCTATTTCGGCTTCGCCAGGGCGCTCGGCGTCAACATCGGCGCCGGCTTCATCGAGAACCAGCTGAACACGGGCATCGATTCCATTATCCGTATGTTGAGAGGCTGAAGCCATGGAAACGCTTGGCCATCTCGCGCACGGATTTTCGGTCGCCTTTACGCCGGTCAATCTCATGTGGTGCCTGCTCGGCACGACACTGGGGACAGCGATCGGCGTGCTGCCAGGCCTCGGACCTGCGCTGACCATCGCCCTGCTTTTGCCGATCACCTACCAGGTGGCGCCGGAAGCGTCCTTCATCCTGTTTGCCGGCATCTATTACGGCGCCATGTATGGCGGTTCGACGACATCGATCCTGCTCAACACTCCGGGTGAAAGCGCGACCATCGTCACTGCGCTGGAAGGCAACAGGATGGCCCGTTCCGGCCGCGGCGGCGCTGCACTTGCCACCTCGGCGATCGGCTCCTTTGTCGCCGGCACACTCGGCACGCTGGGGGTCGCCTTCCTGGCCCCGGTCGTCGTCAAATTCGCGCTGTCCTTCGGCCCGGCCGAATATTTCTCGCTGATGGTGCTGGCCTTCATCACGGTTTCGGCGGTGCTCGGCTCGTCGTCGGTGCGTGGCCTGACCAGCCTGTTCATCGGTTTCGTCATCGGCATGATCGGCGTCGACCTGCAGACCGGGCAACCGCGCTTCACCTTCGGCATGAGCCAATTGCTCGATGGCGTCGACGTGATCGTCGTCGCGGTCGGCCTCTTTGCGGTCGGCGAGACGTTCTACATGGCCTCGCGCCGCTATGCCGGCAAGGACGAGATCGTGCCGCTGAAGGGCTCGCTCTACATGACGGCGGCCGAATGGGCACGCTCGTGGAAGGCTTGGCTGCGCGGCGCCCTGCTCGGCTTCCCGATCGGCGCGCTGCCGGCCGGCGGCGCCGAAATCCCGACCTTTCTCTCCTATGCAATCGAGAAAAAGCTCTCCAAACACAAGGAGGAGTTCGGCACGGTCGGCGCCATCGAAGGCGTTGCCGGGCCGGAATCCGCCAACAACGCATCGGCCGCCGGCGTGCTGGTGCCGATGTTGACGCTTGGGTTGCCGACCTCGGCGACGGCCGCGATCATGCTGTCGGCCTTCCAAAGCTATGGCATCAATCCCGGGCCGATGCTGTTCATGACGCAGGCCAATCTGGTCTGGGGGCTGATCGCCAGCCTGTTCATCGCCAACATCATTCTCGTCATCCTCAACCTGCCGCTGATCGGGTTGTGGGTGCGGCTGCTGAAAATCCCGGCGCCGCAGCTCTATGCCGGCATCCTGGTGTTCGCCACGGTCGGCACCTACGGTATTTCTCAGTCGCCGACCGATCTCGTCATCCTCTATTTGCTCGGCGCGGCCGGGTTCCTGATGCGGCGCTTCGATTTCCCTACGGCGCCGGTCATCATCGGCATGATCCTGTGGCCGCTTGCCGAAACACAGTTCCGCCGCGCGATGACCATCTCGAACGGCGACTGGTCGGTGTTCTACAAACATCCGCTGTCGCTGACGCTGCTGACGCTGGCGTTCATCGGGCTGATCGGGCCGCATATCTACGCTTACATCGAACGCCGGCGCATGCGTGGACCGGAACACGTGCCGGGCGATGCTTGACCTGTTTGTGACATCATGACCGATCTGCTGTCCGGCATCCGCGTCCTCGACCTGACCAATGTTCTGGCTGGCCCCTACTGTGCCTATCAGCTGGCGCTGCTCGGGGCCGATGTGATCAAGGTCGAGGCGCCGCAAGGCGGCGATCTGGCGCGCCAGCTCGGCGGCTCGCCGGAACTCAACAGCACCGGCATGGGCGCTTCATTCCTGGCGCAGAACGCCGGCAAACGATCGGTCGTGCTCGATCTCAAGAAAGAGGCCGATCGCGGACGCTTCCTCGATCTGGTCGCCTCCGCCGACGCGCTGGTCGAGAATTTCCGCCCCGGCGTGATGGATCGGCTGGGGCTCGGCTATGCCAGGCTGAAAGAGGTCCGCCCCAGTCTTGTCTATTGCGCGATTTCGGGCTTCGGCCAGACCGGGCCGATGCGCGACAATCCGGCCTATGACCAGATCATCCAGGGTCTTTCGGGCATCATGAGCATCACCGGCACAGCGCAGACCGCGCCGCTGCGTGTCGGTTATCCCGTCGCCGACACGCTGGGTGGGCTGGTCGGGGCGTTCGCCATCACGGCGGCACTTGTGAAGCAGAAGACGACAGGCGAGGGCGCTTTCCTCGACGTGTCGATGCTCGAATGCACGCTTTCCGCGCTGGGCTGGCCGGTCTCCAACTATCTGACGGCAGGCGTCGAGCCGCAGCCGATGGGCAACGAGAACATGACGGCGGCACCTTCCGGCACGTTTCGCACCGGCGACGGTCTGCTCAACATCGCCGCCAACAAGCAGGAGCAGTTCGTCACGCTCTGCCGGCTGGTCGGGCTGCCGGAGCTGGCGTCGGACCCGCGCTTTGCCGAGCGCGAGACGCGCAAGCGCAACCGCATCGCCTTGAAGGCGCTGATCGAGGATGCCCTGGCGAACAACTCGGCCGCAGCCTGGGAGGAGACGCTCAATCGCGCAGGCGTGCCGGCGGGCAGGGTGCTGACCATCCCGCAGGTGCTGGCCGAGCAGCAGGTGATCGAGCGCGAGATGACCGCCCGCTTCGATGGCATGCCGAAGATGGACCGGCCGCTGACCGTCGTGCGCGGAGGGTTCATGGTCGACGGCGAAGCACCGTTGCCGACCAGGCCGCCGCCGGCGCTGGGCGAGCACATGGACGAGGTGTTTGCCAGTCTGCCGCCGCGCGTCGAGAAAAGGGCGCAGGCATGAGCGACGCGAGAACATGAGCAACGTTGAGAAAAAAACCGGCCGCGAGCGCGGTGAGGAATGGTGGCAGACCGATATCATCGAAATGCGCCCTGGCGTGATCCGGCTGCGTGGCTATGAGATCCAGGACCTGATCGGCCGCGTCAGCTTTCCGGGGATGATCTGGCTGATGCTGCGCGGCGAACTGCCTGGCGAGGAGCAGGCGGCGCTGCTCGGTATCGCGCTGGGGGCGGCCGTCGACCACGGGCCGCAGGCGCCGTCGATCGCCGTTGCCCGCATGGCGGCCACCTGCGGCGTCGGCATCAACAGCGCCATGGCTTCAGCCATCAATGTGCTTGGCGACGTGCATGGCGGCGCCGGCGAGCAGGCGCTCGCCTTCTACGGCGACATCGCCGCGGCACTGGACGCAGACGTGACGCTTGCCGATGCCGTCGCGTCGCGGCTCGATCGCTTCTTCGCCGATGAAAAATCCTATGTGCCGGGGCTCGGCCATCGCTTCCACCCGGTCGATCCGCGGGCGCCGCGTCTCATCGAGCTGACCCGCGATTTTGCCGCGCGCGGCGTCGTCAGCGGACGTTTCGCCGACATCGCCGAGGCTGTCGAGGCCGAGGTCGCGCGGCGCAAGGGCAAGAAGATCCCGCTCAACATCGACGGCGCCACCGCCGTCATCTATGGCGAGCTCGGCTTTCCGCCGCCGCTGACACGTGGCCTTTTCGTGCTGTCGCGCTCGGTCGGCATCTTGGCGCATGCGTGGGAACAGTCGCAACAGAGCGACCGCAACAAAGGACCACTGCCGCGCGAATGGTTGTGGGCCTATACCGGCACGCCGGTCCGGTCTTTCCCTCAGGGAGAGGACGACGCCAAATGAGACCTTGGTTCAAGTGCGCCAGCGGGCGCTGGCTGGGGAATTTTCAAGTTCTTCAGCAGCGTTGAAAGTTCGGGCTCGTCGATAAGCACGGCTGCGTCTTCCGGCGCCAGCCATGCCCGCTGCCGCCTTTTGGCTTCCTGCCAGTTGGCCAGTTCCTCCGTCACCGCCAGCAGGTAGACGGTGACGTCGACGCGGACGAAGCGGTTCGTCAGCCGCTTCCAGTAGGAATAGGTGCCGGGCGGCTGCTTCAGCGTCTTGCCGAGGACGCCGGCTTCCTCCCGCGCTTCGATGGTGGCTGCCTTGCGCCCACTCTTGCCCTTCATCGGCCAGCCCTTGGGAACGATAAAGCGCCTTGTCGATATCGAGGTGACCAGCATCACCTCGACAACGCCATGCCTGCCCAGCCGAAAGGGAATTGCCGCGACCTGGCGGATCCGCTCGCCCTTCCTCGCCTTGCGCACGACCTTCTTCTTGGTGGCTGCCATTGCCGACGATCCAATCAGGGCAGTGCCCAAGCGCAAAGGCACGTTGCGAAATCAAAACCGCCTTTGATGCTACTTTAAGTAGAGCGGCGTTCAAGCATATCAGCTAAATAAATGAAAACGCCGGGCCATCAGCGGCAGACGCTGATGAAGCGGCTGCCCGATCGCCGCAACTGGCAAGTAGGCGCCATCTGCGGCACATCTGGCCGTTGCGGCACGACCACGCGATCCTGGGCACGGAACTGCTGTTGCTGCTGCTGAAATTGCTGCCGTCGCAGCCTGTTCTCCAGCATCTGCAATTCGCCTTGCAGGACCACGGTATTGCGATTGGCGGGAGCGACGTTCTGCGCGGAGACAGCCGCGCCCGACAGCATCGCTGTTGCCAGGGTTGCCGATATCAAGACCGTCGAAAGGCGAAGCGGCGACATCCATCCATTCCCTTACGAAACAGAACCTTGCGATTATATAGGGCGTTTGTCTGATGATGCCATGGATTAAAACCCCGCGCCGGAGCGGAATTGGCTGACTAGCCAGTCAGGGCGCAAAGCCCGTCGACCGATGTGTGCTGGCAAAGGGCACCAATACGAGGCCGACGACAAGAAGCTGGAGGGCATCCTGCAGTTCCATGCCTTTCAGGCCTGGATTGGATAATTTGAACCGCAACATCGCACAGTTGAAAACCGCGGCACGGGCGGCGCTGCGTTCCCCGGAGCCTTTGGCCACGGCACGGCGATAGCCCAGCTGCGCGACTATTCGCGGAATGCGCGGCTGATCTGGTCGGTCAATGGCTTCATCAGAAACGAGATGACGGTGCGATCGGTCGTGCGCATGAACGCCTCCACCGGCATGCCCGGCTTGAGGCTTTCCGGATCCAACGAGCCAAGCTTGCCTTCGTCAAGCCTGATCCGCACGCTGTAGTAGGATAGTCCGTTCCGCTCGTCTTCGACGAGGTCGGGAGAAACCGTTGCTACATGTCCTTCGATTTCCGGCGTGACCTGCTGGCTGAACGCCGACGGCCGCAGATGGACAAGCTGGCCGGGCTGGACCTGATCGATGTCTTGAGGCGCGATGCGTGCCTCCACAGTCAATTCGTCAGCGGTCGGGACAATCATCATAATTGGCCCGCCGGTCGTGACGACGCCGCCGACCGTATGGATCGCAAGCTGATGCACCCGGCCGTTCTGGGGTGAACGAATATCGGTCTGTCTAAGCAATTCCTCCGCGGCGATCTTTCGCTCTGCCAATTCTGTGGTTCGAGCCTCCGTTTCGCGTAATTCTTTCGCGACCTCGCTGCGCCAATCCTGCTGGATCTGGATGATGGCCATTTCTGTTTCGCTGATTCTGCCGTTCGCTTCGGCTATCGCAGCGACGAGTTGGCCGCGCCCTCCCTCGATCTGAGCCTCGCCCCGCTCCAGGTCCAGGAGTCGCGACCGCTGGACGAGTTTTTTTTCCCAAAGGCCCCTGACGCCCTTGATCTCGTCGCGGACCAACGCAATCTCGTGCTCCTTGGCCGCCCTTTGTGCCTCGAGGCCCGCTATCTCCTCCTTGAGCTGGCTCACCCGTTGCCTGCGTTGCTCGATTTGGGCACGGTAAGCTCCCCGTCGCAAAGCGAAAAGTTTCTGCTCCCCGCCGATCACACGCGCCACATGTCCAACAGAGGAGCGGCTGGTGAGATCCTCGGAAAAGGCTATCGCCTCGGCATCCTCACGCTCCGCTGTGAGGCGTGCCTCCCGCGCCGAGAGTTCGTCCAGGGTATTGGTTATGACGGCGAGATTGGCGCGTGTAAGCGTGTCGTCGAGACGGAGCAAAATATCGCCTGCTCTGACTTCATCGCCGTTGCGCACGTTGATCTCACCCACAACGCCGCCGCTTGGATGCTGAACCGCCTTGACGTTGGATTCCACTGCGATATGGCCGGTAGCGATGACGGCGCCTGACAATTCCGTCGTTGCGGCCCATGCACCAAGGCCGCCGACAAGCAGCGCCACGGTTGCGGCGCCAAGAAGCATATACCGGCGAAGGGATAAGTCGTTCTGCGTCGGCTGCGATCGCACATCGGTAGGGAGGTTAGCCCGAACGAACAGCAGCCCGCCGATTTTGCCTTTGACGCTGGCCAGATGGCTCGCTCCGGCACGAATATGCGGAATCATCCCCTTTACGCCGTTACGCGCGCCAAAGAACGATCGATCATGAAATAACGTCATCCTGATGCCTTTTCCTCCGGGGCAACTGCTTGAACCGTTCCCACGGAGGCACTCCGCGTCGTGCCCCGCACGACCAGATCCCTCGCCCCAAATGCGTGCTGACGGCCGGAGTCGAGAACAAGTAAAAGGTCCACTGCCGCCAGGGCGCTTGGACGATGGGCGATTACGACAACCACGCCGTGCCGCTGTTTGACTGCAAGGATCGCCTGGGTCAAAGCCTGCTCGCCTCCAGCGTCCAGATTCGAGTTCGGTTCATCCAAAACAACGAGGAAAGGATCACCATAAAGCGCGCGGGCCAGTCCGATGCGCTGCCGCTGTCCTGCTGAAAGCGATGCGCCGCCCTCGCCGATCTCGGTCTGATATCCGCGAGGCAAGCGCAGGATCATTTCGTGCATGCCCGCGGTCTTGGCCGCCGCGATAATGGTTGCCGGATCCGGAGAAGGATCAAAGCGGGCAATGTTTTGAGCAATGGTGCCTGCGAAAAGTTCGACATCTTGCGGCAGATACCCGATGTGCCGCCCCAGTGCCTCAGCCGGCCACTGTTCGATGGCGGCGCCGTCCAGGCGGATTTTGCCGCGCGCTGCCGGCCAGACGCCGACGAGCGCCCGCGCCAGTGACGATTTGCCCGATGCACTCGGACCGATGACACCGAGCGCGGAGCCGGCGCTCAGCGAAAACGTAATGTCCTGTACAACAAAACGGCGCTCGCCTGGCGGAACGACGCCGATCCCTTCAACCGAGAGTTCGGTCCGCGGCGGCGGCAGCTGCAAGCGATCCTCTGTGGCGGGGAACTCCCTGAAAAGTTCGCTCAGCCGATGCCAGCCTTGTCTAGCGGCAAGAAAGTTCTTCCAGTGCGCAATTGCGAGTTCGACTGGCGCCAGCGCTCGCGCGGTGAGAATAGAACTTGCGATGATGATGCCAGGCGTGGCTTCCTGGCCGATCACCAAATACGCTCCGATCGCGAGAACGACTGATTGCAGCAGCATCCTAAAGCCGCGGGAGAGCGCGCCGAATGAACCCGTGACATCGCTGGCACGCATCTGCGCCTGCCTGTATTTGCCGTTTGCTTCCGCCCAGCGCGAGGCCATAGTGGATCTCATGCCCATCGCTTCGAGCACCTCGGCATTGCGGATGCTTGCCAGTGCGATATTGCTGCGCGCTCCGGCATATCCAGACATTTCAGTTGCTGGATGGCGGACCGTTTTCTCCGTGAGCACGGTCAATGCCAAAAGCAGGATCGCCCCAATCAGCGCAGCCAGGCCGAGCCAAGGATGGAAGGCAAAACAGAGCGCGAGATAAAGCGGCATCCACGGCAGGTCGAAAAGAGTGGCGGGACCACCGCTGGCCAGGAAACCGCCGATTTGATCGAGATCGCGCACCGGCTGCATGCCTCGCCCGAACGGCCTCTGGCCAAGGGCAATTGCGACATCACGCGGTAGGTCCGCTCACTTAGGCGCTCGTCGAGTCCGCTGCCGATACGCGCCAGCACCCGGCCGCGGATCGCGTCGAGTGCACTTTGAAAAACATATAGAATCGAAATCAGCAGGACCAGAGCCACCAGCGTCGGCACGCTACGGCTGGGCAGGACCCTGTCGTAGACCTGCAGCATAAACACCGAGCCGGACAACATCAGCACGTTGATAAGGCCGCTGAAAGCCGCCACCGCCAAAAAGGCGCGCCGGAAATGCGCCAGGCAGGCAGCCAATTCGGACTTCGCCCTCGGCGGGCGGAGCTTCTCTGAACCAGATTGTGACATTGATGTCCCCTCGATCAACCGCATGCGTCAGCAGGCGATGCGGGCCCATAACTGCAGGCCCGCATCGCCCGGCATTGGCTACGCGGCCTGATCGGCGATTACGCTGTTGTTATGCGCAGACAGTTGCTCGATGAGTTTCGCAGCCAGCGCGTCGGCATCGCCCGCTTGCGTATGTGCATACTCTGCCCAATCAAAAGCCGGTCTCGGATCGCCCGCATTTGCTAGCGCGGTCGACGCATTGTCCCGGACCTGCTCGATAGCGTCGTCGAGTTGGCCCCGAGCGTTCCCGAGTTGTGGAAACACGATGTTATCGCCGTCAAGCGCCACCTGTGCACCACTCTCCTTAGCCGTGCCAGGCGTTCCTTCAGCCTCCTCATGTTCGGCCAGGGTCTGGTCAGACCGGAAGTTTACGCCCTGTTTGCCGAAGAAGGTTGCAAGCCACTGGGAGCCAGAATTCGGCTGCCCAGAATCCGGCGGCGTTGTCGGGGCCGGTTCAGCTTGCGCCGTTGGTGTCGGGGCCGGCTCAGCTTGCGCCGTTGGCGTTGGTTCCTGCTGCGGCGCCGGATCGGAAACTGCCGCCGGTTCATCCTGAACGGCAGCGACGGCTCCCTGCTTCGGATCGACGAGATCGAGTTTGACGTTCTTGCTCCCGACAGAGACGGTGCGCGTCGAAGCTTCGATGCCCGCCCCCGAGAATGTTACTGTGTAGGTGCCGGGCTTGAGCGCGAGGTCGTAGCCGCCGGCGCCCATGGTCTTCGTCGTAAACGTCGCGCCCGTCGAACTCTTCGCTGTGATGGTGAGACCGGATAGACCTTCACCGGGATCGTAGAACCTATCCCCGTCCTTGTCGTCGATCGCCACACCGGTCAGGAACAGGTCTGATCCGGTCTTGGCGAAATTCTCCGCCACGAAACCGCTGGAGCGCCCCCGGTAATCGCCAACCTCGAATCCAAGACCTACCTCGCGGAAGTTCCCGTTGAGGATGTTGGCACGATGACCCGGGGAGTTCATCAGGTTGTTGTGCAGGAGCAGAATCTCGTCATTGTAGCCCGTCGGTGACCTGGTCGTAGCCCATGCGATGTTCTCTCCTGTCGCCCAGGAGCCCGTTAGGGTGTAGCCGGCAGCCTTCATACGCTGGGTGGGCGAGGACCCTCCCGACCCCGTGTGAGAAAAGGTGTC
This sequence comes from Mesorhizobium sp. WSM4850, assembly GCF_055811735.1. NCBI lineage: Bacteria > Pseudomonadati > Pseudomonadota > Alphaproteobacteria > Hyphomicrobiales > Phyllobacteriaceae > Mesorhizobium > Mesorhizobium sp. WSM4850. Next base: position 29,719 of record NZ_JBVVPV010000023.1, read on the forward strand.
GGTTGCAAGCATCCATCTGCTGTGCCCCTCAGCCGCCTCGCTGAGATCATTATCGAAGGCCAGCGGCTGCACGCCGGCCTTAGCCCTCTCCGCGTTGATAAGTTCAAGTAGATATTGTTCATGTGCGCTATGTTGCGGCATTAGATCGTCGCTCCACTGTTTCGTTTTTGGACGGTCCCGCCAAGCTGTAGAATTTCCCAATCACGCTTGGTAAAAGCCGACTGTGGCTAACCTGCGGCAAGCAGCTGTTAACCATGATTTTGTTAAAGAGAATTTGTGGGGATGCGATAACACGAAATTTCATATTGTAATGCAACCAGCAAGTGTGACATTCAATTATGCGCGTTCTCACGATGCGCGACGTGCGCGCCAGGCCGTGACGAGTTGAGAGTGGCGGCCGCGGCTATGCCGCCGGCAAGAGGTCGGGCTCTCGTCCTTTACCCGCATGCTGCCGGCATCCAGATCGGGACGGCGCCCGGTCCGGTCCCCGAACGCCTCGCGTCGACCATTGCCATTAACCGAAGGTTGTTCGCCGATCCTGGACATCAGGGACCCGTGTGGCCGGGCCGTCTCGATCGCTGTCAAGATCGTTAAACGAAAAGCTGATCAAGTCGGCTTCGCCGTGCAACCGGGACGCTTGGTTGTGGAGCGCTGGATCAGCTGCAACAGGCGGCTGATGGTAGACGCGCGCCCCGCAGTGGGGTTAGACGGGCCCGCCCGCGGCCCTCGCTTCAGTCGACTTCGCGCAGGCGGTATCCTACGCCGGTTTCGGTGGTGATGTAACGCGGCTGGTCGGGCGTTTTCTCGATCTTTTGCCTGAGCTGCCGCACATAGACCCTGAGATACTGCACGTCGGTCGAATCGCCCCAGACCTGCTTCAAAAGAAACTGGTGGGTGAGAACCTTGCCGGCGTGCTGCACGAGGATGCGCAGGATGTCGTACTCCTTCGGCGAGAGCTTTATCTCCCTGTCCTCGATCATGACGATGCGCTTCACCAGATCGACCGTGAGATCGCCGGTGTGGAAGACCGGCTTCTCGCCTTGCTGCTGGAACTTGTGGCGGAGCGCCACGCGGATGCGCGCGACAAGCTCGTTCATGCCGAACGGCTTGGTGATATAGTCGTCGGCGCCGAGATCAAGTGCCGAGACGATGCCGGCCTCGTCGGTGCGGCTGGAAAGGATGACGACGGGAACATCCAGGCCGTCGTCCCGCCATTTGCGCAGCAATTCGTGACCGCCCATGCCGGGCAGGCCGAGATCGAGCAGGATCAGGTCCGGCTTTTCCGTCTCCACGAGTTCGATCGCCGTCTTGGCGTTCGGCGCCTCGCTGATCGCATAGCCCTGGCTGCCAAGGCCGACGCGGAGCAGCTTGCGGATCGGCGGTTCGTCATCGACGACCAAAATCCTGACGCCCAGGTTCGTCATGGCAGGTCATCCATGCCGGGGTCACCCACATGTTGGTCTGCCGCTACCGGCATCCTGATGGTAAAAACCGCACCCGGGCGGTCGGTCCTGTTGGCCGCCGAAATCGTCCCGCCCATCGCCTCGATGAAGCCACGGCAGATCGAGAGCCCGAGCCCGGTGCCGGCACGGACCTGATCGCCCTTGCGCACCCGGTGGAACGTGTCGAAAATGCGCTCCAGATCCGCTGGCGGAACGCCTGGCCCCTCGTCCATGATCTGCAGCATGACGGAACCATTGTCGGCCCAGCCCTGCAGGCGGATCGTCGAAGCTGGCGGGGCAAATTTAGCGGCATTGTCGAGGAGATTGAACAGCGCTTGCTCGAACAGGACGGGGTCGACCCTCAGCATCGGCAGATCCGTGGGAATGTCCATTTCGGTCTTGTGTTCGCCGATGATTTTTCTGGCTCGATGCAAGGCGGTGCCGACAATGTCGCCGACATAGTGGAACGCGTAGTTCGGCTCCATCGCACCGGATTCGATCTTGGTCATGTCAAGCAGATTGGCGATGAAGCGGTTCAGCCGCTCCGATTCGTCGAGCACGGTCGACAGCAGGTCCGCCCGGTCCGTTTCGGGAAGCGCCGGCGCAAATTCCCGCAATGTGCCGGCGGCGCCCATGATTGCGGCAAGCGGCGTTTTCAGGTCATGGGAAATCGAGGTCAGCAGCGCCGAGCGCAGGCGGTCCGCCTCGGCCTCGAGCCTGGCCCGGTCGACGTCGGCAACAAGCTGGATGCGCTCGATCGCGACCGCCGCCTGATCCGCGAGTGCGTCGAGCAGGCGCTTCTGTTCGGGGGTCAGCAACGGGCCTTGCTTGTCGTTGTCGAGGCCGACGACGCCGACGGCGGTGCGACCGGTGCGCAACGGCAGATACAGGCGTCTTGCTCCGGGAAGCGTGTCGGCGCCGCGGCCTGCGGGGCGATCGTGCTCCCAGGCCCAACGGGCGGCCGCGATGTCGGCCTCGGCCAGCGTGTCGTCGGGTGGGTAACCGGCCTTGACGGTGATCGTGCCGTCTTCCGGCAGCAGCAGCACCACGCGCAGCTTCAGCATCGAGGCGATCTGGAAGGCAGTCGCCCAGAGCACGTCGTCTAGCGTGCCGGCGCCGGCGAGCTTCTTCGAGAAAAGATAGATATCTTCCGTGGCGCGTGCCCGCGCGCGGGCAGCGACCGCCTGTCGCTGCACCCGCGCTGTCAGATTGCTGGCAATGACCGCAACAACCAGGAAGGCAGCCAGCGCCACGATGCTCTCCGGGTCCTGGATCGTCAGCGTGTAGCGTGGTTCCAGGAAGAAAAAGTTGAAGGCAATGGCGCTGATGAGGCAGGCATACAAAGCCGGCCAGAGACCGCCGGTCACCGCCGACGTCAGAACCCCGATGAGAAAGATGATCGCCAGATTGCGGACGTCGAGGAACTGGTGGAGAAGGACCGCGAAGGCGAGCGAGCCAGCAACATAGGCCGTGGCCTTGAGATAGGGCCAGATATCGAATTGCCACTGCTCGTCCGCCACCTTTACGGTCCGTGACGTCGCCTCGTCGTTGCGTTCGTTTCCCGAAATGACATGGACGCTGATGTCGCCGGCATTGCGGATGAGATCATAAGTGAGCGAGCCTTCGATCAATTCCCGCCAGCGCGAACGGGTCGGCCTGCCGATCACGATATGGGTGAAGTTGTTGGCGGTCGCATGGCGAACGATGTCCTGCGCGACGTTCTGGCCTGGAATGGTCGTTACTTCGGCGCCAAGCTGCTCGGCAAGGCGCAGCAGCGTCGCGAGCCGATCCTTTTCCTCCTCGGACATGGCGGCTGAACGAGGGGTATCGACATGAAGCGCCGTCCAGGGAGCGCGGAGCCGGTCGGCCAATCTCCGCGCATAGCGGACGCGGGCCGCCCCGCCCGGACGCGCATCGACGCAGACGAGAACCCTTTCCCCCGCCGCCCAGGGCCCGGGTATGGCGTGGGCCTGCATGTGGGTCAGCAACTGCTCGTCGACGCGCTGGGCGGTGCGGCGCAGCGCCAGTTCCCTGAGCGCCGTCAGATTGCCCGGCGAGAAATAATTCTCGATCGCGCGCCGGGCGGTGCTGGGGATATAGACCTTGCCTTCCTCGAGCCGCTTGATCAGGTCGTCGGGCGTGAGATCGATGATCTCGATGTCGTCGGCCTGGTCGATGATGGAGTCTGGAACCGTCTCGCGCACCCTGACGCGCGTGATCTGCGCCACGACATCGTTCAGGCTTTCGACATGTTGTATGTTGAGCGTGGTGTAGACGTCGATGCCGTGCGTCAGGATTTCCTGAACGTCGAGATAGCGCTTGGGATGGCGGCTGCCCGGTGCGTTGGTATGGGCAAGCTCATCAACGAGGACCAGCGCCGGACGCCGGGCAAGGATGGCATCGAGATCCATTTCCTCGAGGATGCGCCCCTTGTACTCGACCCGATGACGGGGAATCACCTCATAGCCGTCGACCAGCACCTGGGTTTCCTTGCGGCCGTGCGTCTCGACGACGCCGATCACCACGTCCACTCCGTCGGCCAATCTTGCACGGCCCGACATCAGCATTTCATAGGTCTTGCCGACACCGGGTGCTGCGCCCAGAAAAATCCGCAGACGACCGCGCGCCTCCCGCTCCGCACGGTCAAGCAGGGCGTCGGGTGAGGGTCGGGTTTCGTTGCTTCTGTCGTCCGGCATCACAATCGATCATGAATGGCGCCGGGGATGGTGTCGATCCCCAGCCTGCCACTCATTGCTTCCCACAATTCATTGCTTGATGGCCTCGTCCAGCGCCAGGTTAAGCGCCAGCACATTGACCACAGGCTCTCCCATGAAGCCGAGCTCGCGGTCCTCCACATGGCTGTCGACAAGCGACTTGACACTGGCTTCATCGGCGCCCCTGGCCCTGGCCACCCTGGCGACCTGGAAATAGGCGGCCTCGGGGCTGATATGCGGATCGAGGCCGCTGGCTGAAGTCGTGACCAGATCGATCGGCACCTTCTGGTTCGGATTTTCCGCATTCAGCCTGTCGGCATCGCTCTTGACGCGGTCGATCAGCCTAGGGTTGGTCGGCCCAAGATTCGAGCCGCTCGAAGCGGCGGCGTCGTAGCCGTCGCCCGCAGCCGACGGCCGGCCATGGAAATAACGCTCGCTGGCAAAAGCCTGGCCAATCAGTTCGGAGCCGACGACCTTGCCGTCCCTCTCGATCAGGCTGCCATTGGCCTGGCGCGGGAACAAGGCCTGGGCGATGCCGGTCATGCCGATCGGATAGATCAGGCCGGTGAGGATGGTGAAGAAAACGATCATGGTGATCGCGGGTCTGATTTGCTTGAGCATCGACTTCATTCCTTATGCGAGGCCAAGCGCGGTGATGGCCATGTCGATCGCCTTGATGCCGACGAAGGGGACGATGATGCCGCCGAGGCCGTAGACGAGAAGGTTACGGCTGAGCAGCGCGGCCGCGCCGATGGCGCGATATCTGACGCCCCTCAGCGACAGCGGGATCAGCGCGACGATGATCAGCGCGTTGAAGATGATGGCCGAGAGAATGGCGCTCTGCGGCGTCGCCAGATGCATGATGTTAAGCGCCTGCAGCGGACCTGATGTCTGCCCCGGCGCGATGTAGAAGACGGCGAACAGGGCCGGGATGATGGCAAAATACTTGGCCACGTCGTTGGCGATGGAGAAGGTTGTCAGCGAGCCGCGCGTCATCAGCAGCGCCTTGCCGATTTCGACGATCTCGATCAGCTTGGTCGGGTCGCTGTCGAGGTCGACCATATTGCCGGCTTCGCGTGCGGCGACCGTGCCGGTGTTCATGGCAACGCCGACATCGGCCTGCGCAAGAGCAGGCGCATCATTGGTGCCGTCGCCGCACATGGCGACGAGCTTGCCCTTGGCCTGTTCGTCGCGGATGAGCTTCAGCTTGTCCTCGGGCGTCGCCTGGGCAAGGAAATCGTCGACGCCGGCCTCCGCCGCGATCGCCGCCGCCGTCATCGGGTTGTCGCCGGTGATCATCACCGTGCGGATACCCATCTTGCGCAGTTCGGCGAAGCGTTCCCTGATGCCGCCCTTGACGATGTCCTTGAGATGCACGACGCCGAGCAGGCGTCCGTCGCGCTTGACCGCAAGCGGAGTGCCGCCGGATTTGGCGACATCGTCGGCGATCGCCTGGAGGTCGCGGACGGTGTCGCCGCCGGGGCGCGTGCCATGCGTGGCGACGGTCGACTGATTGACGAACGCGAGCACCGAATCGACCGCGCCCTTGCGAATCGAAGAGCCATCGATGTCGACGCCGCTCATGCGGGTTTGCGCAGTGAAGGGCACGAAAGCGGCATGCAGTGTCGCCATGTCGCGGGCACGGATGGCGTATTTCTCCTTCGCCAGCACGACGATCGAGCGGCCTTCCGGCGTTTCATCGGCAAGCGAGGCCAACTGCGCCGCGTCGGCCAACTCCTGCTCGGTGACGCCCTTGACCGGGCGGAATGCCGTCGCCTGGCGATTGCCGAGCGTGATCGTGCCGGTCTTGTCGAGCAGCAGCGTGTCGACGTCACCGGCCGCCTCGACGGCGCGGCCCGACATCGCCAGCACGTTGAACCGCACCAGGCGATCCATACCGGCGATGCCGATGGCCGAAAGCAGCGCGCCGATGGTCGTCGGGATCAAGGTGACGAACAGGGCGACGAGAACGGTCACCGAAATGGTGCCGCCCGAATAGGCGGCGAAACTCGGGATCGTTGCCGTCGCCAGCACGAAGATCAGCGTCATGCCAACGAGCAGGATGTTGAGCGCGATCTCGTTGGGCGTCTTCTGGCGCGCAGCGCCTTCGACCAGCGAGATCATGCGGTCGAGGAACGTATGGCCGGAGGCCGCGGTGATGCGCACGCGAATCCAGTCAGACAGAACCTGCGTGCCGCCGGTCACCGCCGAACGGTCGCCGCCGGATTCACGGATAACCGGAGCGGATTCGCCGGTGATCGCTGCCTCGTTGACCGAAGCGACGCCTTCGATCACCTCGCCGTCCGATGGAATGATGTCGCCGGCCTCGACGAGCACCACGTCGTCGACCTTCAGGCTGGTGCCGGGCACCAGCTTGAAATTGCTGCGGTCGTCGCCGCTCAACAGCTTGGCCTGGCTCTCGGTGCGAGCCTTGCGCAGCGAATCGGCCTGCGCCTTGCCTCGGCCTTCGGCGATCGCTTCGGCGAAGTTGGCGAAAAGCACGGTGAACCACAGCCAGATGATGATCTGCAGCGAGAAGCCGAGATCGCCGCCACCAGTGACGAGATCCTTGACGAACAGGACTGTCGTGAGCGCCGAGACCACGGCGACGACGAACATCACCGGATTGCGCATCAAGGTGCGCGGGTTCAGTTTCCTGAAGGCGCCGTCGATGGCGGGCAGCAGAATGCGGGCATCCATGATGACAGCGGATTTGGACTGGCTCATTTGGTGGCTCCAGTATCGATGTTGTTGGTTGGCGCCGATCGATCGGATGCCGAACGAAGATGCGGAAGCCCGGAGGCCAGCAGCCAGATCACGATCATGACTGCCGCAATGCCGAAGAACGTGGACATGGTCGGGAAAGGAGGCGGGGTTGCCCCTTTCCGATCATCTCGATGCCGAATCTTGCGACGTATGGTTTCGAGCCAGGACATAATTTTGATCCAAGGTGGGACGGTTCAGAAAGTCTGCCCGTGGATGCCAGCCAGGTGCTCGACGATCGGTCCGACCGCCAGCGCCGGGAAGAAGGTGAGGCCGCCTACGATCAGAATGACGCCCACCAGCAGCCCGACGAACAGCGGCCCGTCGGTTGGGAATGTGCCGGCGGAGGCCGGCACCGTCTTCTTGGCGACCAGCGAACCAGCGATCGCCAGAGCCGGGATGATGACCAGGAAGCGGCCAATCAGCATGCCGATGGCGAGCGTGATGTTGTACCAGGGCGTGTTGCCGGTCAGGCCGCCAAAGGCCGAGCCGTTGTTGGCGGCAGCCGAGGTGTAGGCATAGAGAACCTCGGAGAAGCCGTGCGGGCCGGCATTGGCCATCGAAGCGACGCCGGTCGGCAGCACCACCGCGATGGCGGTGAAGATCAGCATCGCCAGCGGCAGGCAGAGAATGGCGAGCATCGCCATCTTGACCTCCTTGGCCTCGATCTTCTTGCCGAGATATTCGGGCGTGCGTCCGACCATCAGTCCGGCAACGAAGACGGCGATCACGATGTACATCAGGATGCCGTAAAGACCGGCGCCGACACCGCCGACAATGACCTCGCCGAGCTGCATGTTGATGATCGGGATCATGCCGCCAAGCGCTGTGAAGCTGTCATGCATGGCGTTGACGGCGCCGCAGGACGCGGCGGTGGTGATCACCGCAAACAGCGCCGACAAGGCGATGCCGAAGCGTGTTTCCTTGCCTTCCATGTTGCCGCCGTCGATGCCCAGCGCATGCACCAGCGGATTGCCTGATGCTTCCGCCCAGTAGCAGACGGCGACGCCGGCGATGAACAGGACGCCCATCGCCGTCAAGATCGCCCAGCCCTGGCGCTGGTCGCCGTTCATGCGGCCGAATACGTTGGTCAGCGCCGCACCGATGGCGAAGATCGAAACCATCTGGATAAGATTCGAGATCGCGTCGGGGTTTTCGAAGGGATGCGCGGCATTGGCGTTGAAGAAGCCGCCACCATTGGTGCCGAGCATCTTGATGGCGATCTGCGAGGCTGCTGGCCCGACCGCGATTGTCTGCCGCGCGCCTTCCAGGGTTGTGGCTTCGAGATAGGCGCTGAGCGTCTGCGGTATGCCGAGATAGACATAGACCAGCGTCAGCACGATGCAGAGCGGCAACAGCAGGTAAAGGGTGCAGCGGGTCATATCGACCCAGAAATTGCCGATCGATTTGCCGGAAGCCTTGGTGAAGCCGCGGATCAGCGCGATTGCGACGGCGATGCCGGTCGCTGCGGACAGGAAGTTCTGCACGGTGAGGCCGGCCATCTGCACGAGATAGGACATCGTGCTTTCACCGCCGTAGTTCTGCCAGTTGGTGTTGGTCATGAAGCTGGCGGCGGTGTTGAAGGCGAGCCCGGGTTCGACGGCGCTCATGCCGGCCGGATTGTACGGCAGGCTGCCTTGCAGCCGTTGCAGGGCGTAGAGCACCAGGAAGCCGGCGAGGTTGAAGAACAACAAGGCCGCCGCATAGGTGGTCCAGTGCTGCTCCTCACGCTCGCTGATCCCCGAGATGCGATAAAGGCTGCGCTCGACAGGACCCAAAATCGGCGAGAGGAATGTGCGGTCGCCGCTGAAAACGCGATACATGTAGCCGCCGAGCGGCTTCACCAGCAAAACGACGATCCCGCAATAGACGAGGATCTGCATCCATCCGTTGAAAGTCATTGAAATAAGCTTCCGTGCCTGCGCCAGTTGCCGTTAGAAACGTTCTGGGCGAATGAGGGCGTATGTCAGGTAGACGAGAAGGAACAGGGTCACAGCGCCACCGAGGATATAGTCGACAAGCATGTTGCGGTCCTTCCGCCTAAAGACTGTCGCAGGCTTTGACGAAGGCGAAGAACAGGGCGAAAAACAAAAACCGTATCCCGAGAACGATGATGTCCATCGGAGCTGTTCCTTATTTTCGTTTTTGCGCTGGCTTGCCTGCAGCCGGGCAGCGTTGAAGTCATGTGAAGACACTCTGTCGCGATGATAATGGCGACCGAGATGTGTCCTTCCCGACGGAATATGGATCCAAACCCCATAAAGGTTCGAGACGTGGCGAAGAGGAAAGAAATAAGAATCCTATAAAGAATTTGCCGTCGCGGCTCTCAGCGCGGCGCTCAAAGACAAGCCGTGCGGCGGGGCGAAGCCGCCGAAAATCAGCGATTTCGCGTATAGATCACGGCATAGTCGTCCGCATACGCCCGCTTCCAGCCGAGTTCATCGAAGAATGGGATGGGGCTGTCGTCCAGCGTGCGAATGGCTGGCGGGTGCGGAGCTGATGCGGGAACGAGGGCGGACTCGCTCCGCCAAATCGGCTGCTCAGCCTTCGGCCTTGAAGTTCTTGGCTTCCTTCTCGACCTTGGCGCTGTCCTTGCCGTGCTTGCGCATCAGATCCTTCGCCTGGTTGGGCGAAACGTCAGTTGTCTCGGCCAGTCGCAGGGCCGCCTTGTCGTCCGGTTCGCGTTTCTTCCGATCGGCCATTGCGGTCCGTTTGTCAGCCATCACAATGCCTTTATGCTCTTGGCGATTTCGTTCAGCACCTTGCGGTCGGTGCCGTGGCGCTTGATCAGCGTGCGAGCCTGGTCGGGAGTGATGCCGGCTTCCTCGGCGAGATGCCTCACCTCATAGTCTTCGTCGCCGGCTACTTGTGAGCGATCGCGGTTGTCGGTCTTGGTCTTGTCGTCGGGCATGGCAGTTCTCTCCTCGCTTGGACCTGGAGCATAACGGCGGAGATTTCGTGAGGTTCCTTAATGCCTGTCGCCCAAAAGCGCGCAGCGGTTTTGGGACAACGACATGCATAAACAGGAACAATGCATGTCGCCCAAAGCTGCGCAGCCGTCTTGGGCAACGACATCCCTAAAAACAAGAACCAAAAGCACGTGGCATCGCGCTCTTCAGACGTGACGCGCTTTAATGCCGGCCTTCGCGCACAAACACATGGGCTTCCTTGGCGGCCGCCGTGAATGCCCGCCGCGCAGTGCCAACCGCCCGCCGCTGCTCCATCGCATCCATCATGGCTTTCAAGGCCGCGCGATATTTCGGCCCGCGCTTTTCGTTTGGCCATTTGTCGACCAGAAGCGAGGCCGCCTGGACCGTCCTCGTCACAGAAAGCCGGCGTCCGGTGCGTTCGCTCTCGATCGTCACCGGAACGTCGAATTGTTCATCACGCATTGCCGTCAATCCTCGACTCCAAGGACAGCAACGGCGCAGCGGAGTTATTCGTTCCGATAGCGAATGGCGCGATCAATCCCGGTCACGATTCATGGTTACTGAATAGCTTACCTCGCCGGTGTCGTCCGGACAGTGCGCAAGCCAATTGCGGGCCGGGTGATGTGCATTAGCGGCACCGATGGTCGAACACGATCCCCATGGTCCTACCAATTGCGGTCATGACGATAAGCTCGACCAGTTGGTCGTCGCTGTCCGTACAAGCTGGGCCTGCCCGGCGGATGGTATCTATTGCGGCTCTGGTCGATATGGTGTCGCCGGCGCGGAATTTTGAAAGCGCAGATGAAACGAGTTCATGGGCCGGCAAGTCAACGACAGGCGCTCTCGAAACGATGTCCATTGGCCTCCTCCGCCATGAACTCTCTGCCACGAGAATAATACGCCGAATGGGTGGTTTTCGCCAGCGAAATTGTGGTCCGACCAGAGGTCGATCGGACACCAATTGGACTGGGACAGCTAGCTTTTTGCAGGGCTCAGCGCGATGCTGCCGACCTCGATTTCTCTCTGGCCTTCGCAGCTGGCTTGACCCTTATACGCATCGCTCCACCCTCGGGATGATCGATCTCAAAGGCATTGGTCTTGCGCACGAGATCGCTCAGCTTGCGAAAGCCGAAGGTCCTGGGATCGAAGTCGGATACCAGATTGGCGAGCTGATTGCCGACAATCCCGAGCGGCACCCAGCCGTCCTCGGTTCCCATCTGTGAAATGACTCTGGTGATGATCGGTGTCGCGGCGCTGGGCGGCTGCAAGGATTTCGTCGGCGCCGCATCTTGCGCGTTGGCTGACGCTGTCGGAAGCAGGTTCTCGGTGTAAACGAAGCGGCGGCATGCCTGCCGGAAACTCTCCGGCGTCTTCTGCTCGCCAAATCCATAAACGTCGATGCCGTGCTCCCTGATGCGAGCGGCAAGGCGGGTGAAATCGCTGTCGGACGACACCAGGCAGAAGCCTTCGAACCGCCCGCTGTGGAGAAGGTCCATGGCGTCGATGACGAGCGTGATGTCGGATGCGTTCTTGCCGGTGGTGTAGGCGAATTGCTGCTGCGGGATGATCGCATGCTTCGACAGCACGTCGGCCCACGCCTTTGAGCGGGTGCTGGAGAAATCGCCGTAGATGCGACGGACGCTTGCCTCGCCGATCTTCGCGATTTCCTCGAACAAGCCGTCGGCAATCTTGGCCGAGGTATTGTCCGCGTCGATCAGCACTGCAAGCCGTGGAGAACGTGGTTCGGTTGGCAAGGTGAGCCCCTGTTTTTGGCTGCGCACCAGAGACATATGGTGCAGCGGAGCCATGCGAAACCTCTTTATCGAGATACGGACGTCATCTACTTCTCCAGATACAAGATCATGCCGGCGTGGTGCAGCACACCGTCGATGAACGTTCCGTCAGCGGTAAAGCCGGTGTCGTCCCAGTAGTCGATGTGATTTCCCCGGATCTCATAGCGCCCCTGGTATGCGCTGTCACGGTTCCCACGCGCTTCGTCATAGCGACCATTTGGAAGCAAGTTGTGGCGGATATGGCCATCCGCCGTGACCCACATCCCGACATAGGGATGGCTTGCCGAAGCTGGGGTAACGGAATTTTGCGCGATATTCATTTGGGCGAAGCCTTTCTGTGCGGATAAGCCGGCCGCGCCGGCAACAAGCACGGCAGCGGCAAGTATGGAAATCTGTTTCATCGGACTACTTGCTGGCTGTCGGCCGGATGACGATCTCGTTCACGTCGACATCGTCCGGCTGTTCGATGGCAAAGCGCACGGCACGGCCGATCGCGTCGGGCTGCAGCGCAATGGCGCGATAGGTCTTCATCGCTTCCACCGCGACCGGATCGGTGATCGTGTCGGCGAGCTCGCTCTCGACCACGCCGGGATGAATGCAGGTGACGCGGATGTTGTCGTGCTCCTGCCGCAAGCCATCGGAGATGGCGCGGACCGCGTATTTGCTTGCGCAATAGACAGCGGCTGTCGGCGATACCGAAAGCGCGCCGATGGAGGCGATGTTGACGACATGGCCGGAGCCTCGGGCCGTCATCTCCGGTAGCACCGCAGCGATGCCGTAGAGCACGCCCTTGATGTTGACGTCGACCATTCGGTCCCATTCATCGACCTTCATCGAGGCCATCAGCGACAACGGCATGACGCCGGCATTGTTGACGATCACGTCGACGCGCCCCCAGGCCTGACGCGCTGCCTCGGCAAAGGCGGCGACATCGGCGCGGTCGGTCACGTCCAGGCGGCGCGTCATTGCCTCCCCGCCCTTTGCCCTGATCTCTTCTGCGAGGGCGTCCAGCCGATCGGTGCGGCGCGCACCGAGCATGACCTTTGCTCCGGCAGCACCGAGCTCCCGGCCGATGGCGGCGCCAATGCCGCTCGACGCCCCGGTGATGAGCACGACTTTGCTAAGGGACATGTTTCGTCTCCGTCTGGTTGATTTTGCGAGCCGCCATGCAGCGGTTGCCACGAAGATGGATCTGTTTCACTGTTGCGATAAGACGACCATTTGTTCACAGCGTCGAAAGCACAGCTAACCAATGCAGCCGGATCTCAATGCGCTGGCCGTCTTCGCCCTCGTCGCCGAGGAGCGGAGCTTTCGTGCGGCTGCGGACCGAATGGGCGTCACCCGCTCGGCGGTCAGCCAGACGATGAAGCGGCTGGAAGAGACGCTCGGTATCGCGCTCGTCCAGCGCACGACGAGAAGCGTCAGCCTGACCGAGGCTGGCGAACGCCTCTACGCCGAGATTGCGCCCGCCATTGCCGACATGCGCGCCGCAATGGAGAGCGCCGGCGACCTGCGCGGGCGTCCACGCGGGCAATTGCGGCTCGCCGTCTCGTCGATCGCCGAGCGCTTTCTTTCAGGGCCGTTCCTAGCGACCTTTGCCGAAGCCAATCCGGAGGTCCGGATGGACATCACGGTGACGGACGAGGAATTCGACATCGTCGCCGAGGGATACGATGCCGGCGTCAGGCTCGGCGAGGTGATCGAGCAGGACATGATCGCGGTGCCTGTCGCCGGTGACGAGCGGCAGCTGGCCGTCTGCGCGCCTGCCTATCGCGATCGGTTTGGGCAGCCTTCGCATCCGAGGGAACTCGCTGAACATCGCTGCATTGGCTGGCGCCGCGCCCCGAAGGTCGCGCCCTATCGTTGGGAATTCGCCGAGGACGGCAAGGAGTTCAGCGTCGCGGTTGCGCCGGAGATCACGACCAACGACATGGCGTTGATGATAAAGCTCGCCATTGCCGGCGCCGGCATCACTTTCGGCATGGAGGAAAGCTTTCGCCCGTGGATCGGTCGGGGCGAACTGGTGCCGGTTCTCGAGGATTTTTGCCCGCGCTTTGCCGGCTTCTACCTGTATTATCCGAGCCGTCGCAACGCCGCGCCGAAGCTGCGCGCGCTTGTCGAACACCTGCGGTGTCCTGGCTAGCGTTTTCACGCGGACCGATCGAGCCGAAATCGCTTTCCGGCCCATCATCCGCTTTGGGACGGGAGATCGTCAAAACTCGCTGTGCGCAGCGCTATCTCGATATTGCAATTATATTAGTGTGAGCGCATGTTTCCGTCAGCCGGCCGCAAGCCGGTCAGGCCCGGCGGCCGGCCGGTCACCCCCAACAGGCTGCCGGGCCGCCCGCAATCCCGCGCCTCTGGCGGAGAAAGCGGGCAGATCGGGTTGTGGGCTGAGAGCGTCTGGCGCTTGGGCAATTATATTAGATAAGCCTAATGCAAATCAGGTCTGGCCGATTGAGCGGGCGCGGCGGCGCACTCGGGTTGGGCGTGCTATTCATCCGGTAGATATGTCGATCACGCAAAGGGAGGACGAGATGAGACCGGTTAAGTCATTTGCATTTGCTGCTGTGCTGCTTCTTTCGTCTGCATTGTCTGCGGCCGCCCAGTCGGCTCGCGAGGACATCGAAGCGGCGCTGCCGAAATTCACGGACGCCTTCAACAGCGGAAACGCGGCGGCGGTGGCTCAATTGTATACCGAGGACGCTGCCTTGCTGCCGCCCGACGGTAAGCGTGTCGATGGTCGCAAGGGCGTGGAAGAATTCTGGCAGGGCGCGATCAAAGGCGGGATGAAGAATCTCACCCTGAAGGCGCTGGAAGTGGAAGAGAGCGCGAACCTCGCCTACGAAGTTGGCGCATTTACGCTCGATGTGCCGAACAAAGACGGCGCCCTCTCCACCGTTGCGGGCAAGTACATCGACGTCTGGAAAAAGGGCGACGATGGGACATGGCGCCTGCATCGGGACATCTGGAATTTAGGTGCGGCCCAATAGGGATTGATATCCGGGCCTCATTGACCGGCTTGGCGAAAGCTGCGGCGGGTTATTTTGCGTTGGAACAAAGGCTTAGGTAGAAAGTTCGGCTTCCGCAGCATTATTTTCCTTTGCAGACATGCTGCGAGATCGGCTCGTCCCTCCGATCAGCCCGCGTCCTCTTCCCCACCCCGGGGCGCGGGCTTTTCTGCCTATCGTACGGAAATAGCCAATGACCAGCCGGCGATCGGCGGCCCCAGGTCTGAGCATTTGGTCATCATTGTGCCGGCAATGCCTTCGCGGCGGCGGTCAGGGCTGCCCGATCGTTGCCGTGCTTGCGGATCAGTTCGCGCACCTGCTCCGGCGTGATGTTGTTCTGCAGAGCGAAGAAGTTCACTTCATAATCGTCGCTCGCCGATATCTTGTTGCGGTCGCGAAAGTCGCGTTTGCTTTGGTCGTCTGCCATATCGCACGTCCTTTAGAATTTTCTAATATTGACTATGGCTAATATACGCCTGTGACCTAGACTGGGTTCCATGCGCAGGCGGGCAGAGGCCGGCACCGGCCGGCTAGAGTTCATTCCCCCGATGGAGCCCAGGCTGGTGGCCATGCCGCCCGAGGGTGACGACTGGATTCACGAGATCAAGCTGGATGGCTACCGCGCCCAGATCATTATCAACGGGCCCGAGGATATCCGCGTCTATACCGAAACCGGCAAGGACTGGACGCGTCGATATCTGGGCATCATGGAAGCCGCGGGTGAGCTTGAGGTCGAGAACGCCATCATCGACGGCGAGGCGGTCGTCACCGACAAGGCCGGCATGCCCGACTTCAACGCGCTCCAGAACGCCGTACACAACAATCCCTACGGCATGTATCTGTGCGCATTCGACATTCTGCATCTGAACGGCGATGATCTGCGCGACGTCGGCTGCAAGGCGCGCCGCGAAATTCTCAGCGGTATCATCAAGCCGCACAGCCGGATTCGGTTTAGCGAGGTCCTGCCTGGTGACGCGCAGTCGCTCTTCCACCTCGTCGAGGAGGTCGAGCTTGAGGGAATTGTCTCGAAGCGCGCCGACAGCAAATATCGCAGCGGCCTGACCTCGAACTGGCTGAAGACCAAGAGCTTCACAGTCGATGAATTCGAACTGCTGGGCGTCGAGCGCCAGCCCGGCGAGGCAGCCTTCGCCCTTTTGGCACAGCCCGGCACCGGGAAATATGTCGGTTCCGCCCTGATCAGCCTGGGCCGCGACATGAAGGAGCGGCTGTTCAAGCGGGTTCGGGAGCACGCCGGGCCGCCGCCAGAGGCCATGAAGAAACGGCCGGGGACACAATGGCTCAGGCCCGGGGTGAAGCTGCGCATCAGGCATCTTCGCGGCGACCACAGCCACATACGCAATGCGTCGCTGCTGGGTTTTGGTGACGAGAGCTAGTGCGCTTTGTCTGCGCCCCTTTGAGCGACGGACGCTTCGGCGCCGCAGCCAGAAGGACGTCGTGACCTGGGAGTGGCGGCTGGCCAACGACTGGCTGCCCAAACCGCGCATCCTTCATCCTTGGCCGCACCAGCGCCGTCAATTACCCGAGGCAGGAGTTGTATGCGCTAATCGGGCTCGTCGGATCTGTGCGGGGCGCGCTCGGCAATGGGAGTGCCACCGCGATCTGTATTATGTGGCGATCGAGCCGCTACGGACATGCCCGGCTGGGCGGCAACCAGGCCGCGAATTGGCCGCAATGCCCCGGTTCAACTGTCTGCCGTGGCTCCTGCTATCCCTGAGGTGCGTGAAGTATGAAGTATCTGTTGTCTCTGGGCATTGTGCTCTTTTCGGTACCTTTATCGGCATCGGAGATCATCCTGGAGCAGGTCACATTGCGCCGAGGGATGGAAGGCGACACCAGGCAGTCGGGAGCCTTGGACGATCCGAAAACCTACAGCAAAAACAAGGTGTACCGTGAGGAAAAGGACCCCGCAGCGAAAGCTGGCGTCGAGATAGACCAATTCCTGGATGATTACTATGCGAAAGGATTTCGGAAGGAATCTGGAAAGAGCAGTACACTACCTGATATTCTACAATTCAATCTCGGCACCGCAGTGCAAGAGGGAATATTTGATCCAGCGGGTAAGGCACACCAAGATATATTATCAAGAAAATAGGAAGATTGTCGGTAAACAAGTCAAGTATCTTGTGGAGGTTTTCAAGCTGAACAGCTACGGGCACACCAAACGCGCCGACCGTCATAAACAGCTTCATTTTCTGGGGGACGTCCAATCGCGAAAGACTGTCGTCGACATCGAGGTCGGTTGCGGCGAGGTGCGCAGCGTGGCCGAAGGATTGGCTTGGCCTTTCGATCAGAAAATCCTGTTTAAAGAGTTGCAGGATTATTCCAACAAACCCGGCCTGTACGACAAGGTCAGCTTCGAGTTCTCGAGGTCTTACAGCTTTGCTTCGGAATTCGACCGGAATGGACACACGATAACGTTGCCGGATTTTCTCCAGTAGCCTTCCTCGAAGTAGACCCGACCTTGCTGCCTTTCTGCCGCCGCCGGGACCCGAAGATTTTTCCGGTGACAGTGCACCTTATTGTCTTCTTCCGTTCCCGCATTCCACCCGTCGCCCGCTGCCTCACGGTGGCGGGGCATTTTGATGGGCACACCGGAACCAGAGCTTGGCGATCCGGTTAACTGGATATGCCAAACAAAATCAAAGACCCGCCACCGAAGCCCGCCCCGAAGAAGACACCTGTCCGTCGTCCCGACAAGGAAGCGTCGCCGGAGCCTGAACATGTGGACCCGCCGCCACGAGACGTGCGCGAGGCTCCGGCACCAAATCCAAACGGCGATGGGAAGTCATAACCGCCGCGCAAGAACGACGTAGCGCCTCGCCGCCTCATGACGGCGGCCTTCATTTCGAACCGGAATGACCCCTCAAAAGCAAGCTTTCGCCTGATCTATAGGCAACTACGGTGACAGTGCACTATTTCTTTTCCTCGCCTGCTGCGTCCCCATTACACTGCGTGTTTTCAGTTTTCAGAGGCCCAACCGGCCAGCAGTAGGCGAGGCAAGCAACTGCGGGAACGGATACATTTTTGTCAGCAGACAACGCTGCCCCATTCCATAGCGCCTCTCCGAACTGTTGTTTCGGTGCTATGGTGTTCCTGCATGATCAGACTGCAAGGATATGAGGCATGCCCGAAATCACCCGCCGTACACTTCTTGCGTTCACCGCCGTAGCCTCGGTCGTTGAACCGACGTTTGCTGAAGGGGAAGGTGCCTCGCGCGAATTGCAGGCGCTGATTGGAGCCCATGAGGCGGCCTATGTCGCGCTCCACAGGGTTGTTCATCGAACGGACAGCAGCAGCCACGACCGCAAGAGGGCAGACCGGATTGAAGAGGACGCATTGCTGGCCATCTGCTCCTATCCTGCGATCAGTCGAGGCGACCGCCGAGCCAAGGCCGAGTACCTGTTAGCCACTGAAGCACGGGGCGAACTTGACCTGGAAGAGCACATGCAGGCCATCCTGCACTCGATGATGCGGGGCTGATACCATTGTCACCGCAGCCACCGCAATTCGATGGCTCCAGCGAGTTCAATGGAAAGCGGATGGTTCTGCGGCTCTCTTGGACTGCTCGGCCCGACGATGTGGGTGCCCGAACACGCGGGAGAGCATCACATCGAGCCCTTGAGACCGGTTCGAGGTGCAGCCGCCCGGTAACTACTTACGCGGCGCGTCGTTGAGCGAGGTGGAAACCCGAACGGGCTCGACGGGGCTCGACGGCGGTCACGATGCTGTGGTGATGATCGCAGTACACGCGGTCAGGCGAAGTTGGCCCAGCACAAAAGCGGTGACCGCCGGGCACTGACCGATCTTCGCGAACCGGGAAGCGGCATTGACAGCTGCCCAGCTTGATGAGGGGGACGTCACTCGTTGGCAGTCTGGTATTTTCAGGCATGATGTCTTTCTGGTTCCTAAAGGTTGGCCGTACGTCGTCGCCATGATCCACGGTGGAGGGCAGCGACTGGGTCGGGCGAGTTCATCTCGCTTGGCTGGCTATGGAACGCCATGTGGTGTCGGGAACTGCTTCAAGCAATTGCTTGCGGCTAGAAGCCACACCGCTGCTGATGGGTGCGCGAAGCAGGCATCCTTGTCCGTGCCGGTTGACCCCCCGGGGGAGCTTGTCCGAAGGCGGGGTGGGTGCGGATTGTGGGAGCCCACCACCCTGCGTTTTTTTTCGGCTTTTAGGGAACCGGCCAGCAATGCGGATACATTTTGTCAGCAAACGATGTAGTCGCGTCCTAGAGCGCCTCTCCGAAGTGTTGCGCCGGCCGGCCTGTCAGATAGCAAGGATATGACGCATGCCCGAAGTCACCCGCCGTACACTACTTGCGTTCACCGCCGTGGCGTCCGTCGTTGAACCACGTTTGGTGAAGGGGAAACTGCCTGACGCGAATGCAGGCGGAAGCGTCGTTTCGGATGGTTCGAGAATGCGGCAGGCTGTCGCGGATCGGGCCTGCGCAAAGCGCCAACCGAAGGTGCAAGGAAATTCGACGACGATCGATATTTCTCAGCTAAACAACCTTTTAGTAGGGAAATGTGGCGGAGAGAGCGTCTTCTACACCATTGTCCGCCAACGTCTGCTAATGTAACCAAAAGCCGTTGATTCCCTTGAGTTTTCACCGCTCTATCTGATGGTCAAGAAGGGTGGGACCAAGTCCTGGACCTTCGTCCACTTCAAGGGCTCGGGTGCCGGCCGCGTCTGGAAGGAAGCGGGGCTCGGCTCTTATCCCTCTGTCTCCCTGAAAGATGCGCGCATTGTCGCGACCGCCTGCCGCGACCGCCTGCGGCGCGGGCTTGACCCAATAGAACAGCCTTCCGAAAAGAAGGCCGAAGCTCCAACATTCGCTGAGTGCGCGGAAGACTTCATTGTTGAAGTCTGCAAGAGCTGGAGGAATCCGAAACACAAGGCCCAATGGGAAATGACCCTCGGCGATGCCTACTGCAAACCGATCCGCAAAAAGCCGGTCGACAAGGTGACCACGGCCGAGGTCCTCGAAATTTTAAAGCCGGTCTGGCAGGCCAAGCCGGAAACGGCGCAACGGCTTCGCGGCCGAATTGAACGGGTGCTGGACTTTGCCAAGGCCTCGGGGCATCGATCGGGCGAAAACCCAGCTTTGTGGCGCGGCCATCTGCAACACCTGCTGGCGAAGGCAAAGAAGCTCTCTCGCGGGCACCACCCAGCGATGCCTTACGCTGATGTCCCGGTATTCGCGAAGCGCCTGCGGGCCGCTGAAGCCCTGTCGGCAAAGGCGCTGGATTATCTCATCCTGACGGCGGCGCGTTCGGGCGAAGTTCTCGGAATGAAGTGGCCTGAGGTGGATCTGGACGAAAAGGTCTGGACCGTGCCGGCTGAGCGCATGAAGGCGGGCAAAGACGCGCACGTCGGATGCTGCACGGGCATTCACGCACAATGAGCGCGCCGCACGGGATGCAAAGACGGCTCGCCTTCGGGAGCAACGACTTAAGGCCGAAATCACTCTTCCTGCTGCCTTAGCAGCCAAGCCGAAGAGGAACCGGAAAGTCTAGAAGCCCTAGCAGGCACACGTGCACTTACCGAGGCTCTCGTATCAAGTTCAAGTAAGTCGGGTCAAAATCCGCCAACTCGCGAAGGCGATCGATATCGAGAACGGTCACCATTTTGCGATCCCATCTGATCAGCCCAGATGCGCGCAACTCCTGGATCATCCGGTTAACGTGTACGACTGATAAACCAACGATATCGGCAATGTCGGACTGCGTAACGGGTAGTTGGAAGCTTTGGCCACGGACAAGCCCCACAGTTTCCAGACGTGCGTAGAGCTCGCAGATCAAGTGAGCAAGGTGAGTATTGGACGGCCGGCGGCCGAGGCAGGTGACCCAGTTCCGCTCTATGGCGGCATCTATCACAGTAGAGAGCCACAGCAGACGACCGAGATGTGGCGACGCAGCGATTATGGCTTGGAGACTGGTATGGGGCACGAACGCAGCGATGCAATCCCCAAGCGACACGACGCTGTGGTCCATGACCTTTAGCAGCATCGAGTGCAGGTCAACGAAGTCGCCCGCTATATGAACTGCCGTAAGTTGGCGCTTGCCCTCGGAGACGTATTGCTGGCGGGCCGCAAAGCCGTTCAGGACAAGACAGCTTTCGGTTGGACGGGAGCTCTCCACCACAAGTTTCTCGCCAGCAGCAAACGTCCGGATTCGGAACGGCAGCTGCTCCAATAACCTCTTCTCTTCCTCGCTGATGTGGTCTCGGCGCTCGAGAGCCAGGATCAGCGCTGTGAAAGTGCCAGTCACAATATGCCGGGGGCACCGACGCCCCAGGGAGGTGGTTGGTCGCGTTGTGGCACAGCCTTCTCCTTCTGGTGCTTATGGTCGCTCATCGGGCGAGGAAACACCGATGATCAGACCAACCCCTTTTTAAGCGATTGCGGTTTGCTGGCCAATCCCCTTTGTCGGTCCGGGGCTCCGTTTCGTCCCACGCGCCGCGCCCATCAGGTCCGAATGTGCGGAACGGAGGTGACCCTCAACGGACAGCTAAATGGTTGATGAGGGCGTGTCGTCTCGCTCGCGAAGACGACCGCCAATAAGATTCGAAGCTGTCGTCCCGACCCGCACGATGCCGGAAAATTAGCATTTGTTAGTCTGCACGTAAGTAATTCCAAAACCGCGACGCCAATGTGGAACCGACCTTCTTTCGACGGGTTAGCGTGGGCTTATCAGACCGATCAACCTCATTCGAACTCGGAGATAAACATGCCAACAGAGCGGAGCGAGTTTGTGACCCTCATCCCTGCCGTGCGGGCCTTCGCCCGCACGCTCTCTAGGGATGCCTACGATGCCGACGACCTGGTCCAGGAGACGCTGATGAAAGGTATCGCAAACATCAACCGCTTCCAGCCCGGGACCAATATGAAATCCTGGCTTTTCACCATAATGCGCAACACTTTCTATACGCGCATCAAAATGGCGAATCGCGAGGGACCCGGTCTGCTCGATTGCGCTTCGAGCCGGCCTGCGATCGCGGCGAGCCAGGAATGGTCGCTACGCAGCCAGGAGATGGCGCGGGCCATCGAAGCTTTGCCGGACGATCAGCGCCAGGTTATTGTTTTGATAGGCGTTCTCGGGACCAGTTACGACGACGCGGCAAGCATATGCGGCTGCGCCATCGGAACGATCAAGAGCCGCTTGAGCCGCGCGCGCCACCGGCTCCTAGGAACGTTTGGCGAAAAGGGTTCGGGCGATGCCGTAACCACCTCGTCCATCTCCGCCGCCGCCCTCCAGTTCGACGAGGCGCGCGTTTAGGAGTAACCCTTTCGATGCAGTCACCAGCAAGCCGAGGCAAATCATTCGCAGCGCTGGTCCCCCAGTAACTCGCCGCAATAAGGATAAAACTGATGAGCGACGCATTTCCCCACTCCCGCCAGGACGAAAATTTGGCTTACTCGACCGCCAGTGACGACGCTCGCACGATCTTGCTGAACAAAGTTAGCTGGGGCGCCATTTTCGCCGGGGTGGTCGTCGCTCTCGTGGTCCAAGTCCTGCTGACTTTGCTGGGTGCGGGTATGGGCATCGCCACGCTCGATCCCGGGACCGGTGACAATCCCGAGGCATCGACCTTGTCGATTGTAGCCGGTATCTGGTACGTCCTGTCCGGCATTGTTGCTGCGTTTGTTGGCGGCTACATCGCTGCTCGGATGTCCGGCAAGACGCTCCCGACCACGGGCGCCTTCCATGGTCTGACAACGTGGGCACTCACAACCTTGCTGGTCTTATATTTCCTCACCAGCACCGTCGGCATGATTGTTGGCGGAGCTTTCAGTGGCATCGCAAGTGCCGTCGGCGGCTTGAGCGAGACTGTAGCGCAGACTGCGGCCCCGATTGTCGCAGAGGCCAATCCTCTCGAAGCTATTGGAGCTCAGGTGCGCTCGACCGGAACAGATCCGGAAGCCCTTAACAATGCGGCCATTAACGCGATGCGCGCTCTCATCATGGGCAACGAGGCGGATGCGAACGCAGCGCGTCAAAACGCGGCACAAGCACTGGCGACGGCGCGCGGCATCCCTCTCGAACAAGCCACGCAGCAGGTGACGCAGATGGAACAACAATATCACCAAGCCGTCGAGCAGGCGAAGCAACAAGCGGCGGAAGCCGCAGATATCGCTGCTTCGGTCGTATCGTCCGGCGCACTCCTGGCATTCGCTTCCCTTGTGCTTGGCGCGATTGCGGGCTGGTTTGGTGGCCGTTCCGGGGTGGTTCACCCAGTCTTTGCAGACCGCCTCATACCTACGCGGCACGGTTTGACATGACTCTCAGTTCCGCCGATGACGCGACGCCGGCCTCGTTCAAGCGCGATGATGCCTTGAAGGATTGAAACATAGGGGCCGCATGCGACTTAAGCCCGCCATGCCGAAAGGTGCGGCGGGCTTTTTTTGCGCGTGGAACAAAGGCTTGCGACGATAGTTTGGCCATTTGCAGCATGTTTTCGCAGGCACATGCTGCGATCGGTGTCCTCCGATCAGCCCGCGTCCTCTCCCGGAGGCGCGGGCTTTCTTCGCTCATGGAACCAAAAAGATCAAACTTTATTGAAATCGGGTGCTGTTGCGTTGGGGTTTGTATGGCCGAAAGGCTGGCGTTTATTCCACCGATGGAGCCCAAGCTGGTCGCCAAGCCACCCGGGGGGACGACTGGATTCACGAGGTCAAGTTCGACGGCTACCGCTCCCAGATCATCATCGACGGCGGCGGCGCGCGGATTTTCACCCGCCGCGGACTCGACTGGACCTCCAAATACCGCGACCTAGCTGCAGCGGCCAAGACAATGCATGTCGAGGGTGCCATCATCGGCGGCGAAATTATCGTCTTGAATGAGGATGGCATTTCGGATTTTGCCGCCCTTCGGAAGGCGATCACGCGGCGCCAGCACGACCTCTACTTCGTCGCCTTTGATCTGCTGCACCTCAACGGCCACGACCTCCGCGACATGGCACTGGGGGACCGGCGGGAGATACTGCACGGCATGATCCCTCCTGATATCCGTATCCAATTCAGCGAGGCACTGCCGGGCGAGGCGAATGCGATTTATCACCTAGTCGACAAGGCTGGCCTGGAGGGGATGGTATCAAAGCGCGCGAACTCTAAATACCGCAGCGGTCCGACTACCAATTGGCTGAAGACAAAATCTTTCACCGAAAGCGAATTCGAGCTTCTTGGTGTCGAGCGCGAGCGGGGTAAGCCGGCCTTTGCCCTGATGGCCGAGCCGGGGACCCGCAAATATGTCGGCAGTGCCGTCAGCGTCAATCGCGAGATGCGCGAGAGACTTTGGAAAAGGGTCCAGGAACATGCCGGGCCACCGCCCAAGGACATGCCAAAGCGGCCGGCAACGCAGTGGGTCAAGCCGGGGGTCAAAGCCCGCGTGAAGCACTTGCGCGGCGAAGAGGACCTTCGGCACGCCTCGCTGCAGGACTTCTGGATGACGAGTGAGCTTCCGCTTCGATCTGAACCGCCTTTTGTTGATCCTTAAGCAGTCGGGTCGTCCTTACCGCTTCCACCATCTGGGCCACTTGCGGTAGGTTGATTGAGTCGACCCTGAGGCGCTTCAGCCCTGCTTGACGTAGCCGGCGGTGACCTCGTCTTTGTGTGCGGCGAAGGCTGCGAGGACCTCCGCTTTCTCAGGCTTCGGAACCTTGGCGAAGTCCAGCGTCCGTCCGAGTTCCGCTGCGACCTCATCAAATTCCGCGGGAGAGATCCGGAGGTCCCGGTGGGCCTCCTCAAGGCCGAGCGGCGTCGTGCCGGGCTTGGTGGCCGTGAACCTGAAGGGCCCGCCAGAAACGTCGCAGACCCACAGCGTGCGCATGAACTTGAGGCCGGGCAACCTTCCAAGGTTCTCGGTGTGCCATTCTCGCAGCTGCGGGTTCTCGGACGTCTGGCCGACGATGGGGTTCTTCACGATGGCGTCGCTGAAGTGATCCACCACCGCTGCGATGGGGAAGACGCCTCCCAGCCGCTCGTACAGACTGTTCTCAGGCGTGGTTTGGTTGGCCTGCGCGGAGGTATTATCCGCCGCCGCCAAAGCCATCGGGGCGACGGTCAGCCCGGCGACAACGCTTCGTCTTGTGAAAGAGGTCGAGACAGCCGTTTTCATCTCTGTTTTCCTTCGAGTTAAGCCAGAGCAAGCCGCAGCATGTCTGGCGGCTTCATGAAGTGACATTCGGACATATCCACTTTGCCGTAACCGGGCATCGTCTAAGGAATCTACGAGCCCCCCGCCCGAATTATTCCGAGTGACCACATTCCGACGCTCGACATTCGTTAGAAGGCGAAAACCGCGGATGCTCCCCAAGCGTTGCGGACTTTAGATGGGCCCGCCGGCCCGCTCCAGTTCATGGGCGACAACCTCAGGCTGACGTTTCATGTCAAACAGTGCTCGACTTATGACGGCGGCACAGAAAACGCCGCAGGGTGACGGAAAAAAATAACGTCAACCTCATGAACCTAGCGCCTCGGTGTCATGCTCAGTCGAAGCGGACGGGTTGCCAGTCTCGATCGCCAGCGGTGAGGGGCTGCGCAGTCTGTCGCATGCACGGTGCCGGCGGTGGCGCACCTGAAGGCAAGCGGAACGGCAACTATCGCAACGGAGGCAGGACCAAACGCACAATCGCAGCCTTGGCGGTTGTCCAGGCAATGGCCCGGATATGCGGCAGACGATCGATGATCTATCGGATTAACTGGGAACTAGGGCGTGGACTCGTTAACGCGCAGCCATACCCGGATTGACGCAAGTTGAATGAAGGCAAGGTAGTTGGCCGCGAGCTTGTCGTAGCGTGTTGCCACTCGCCGACACTGCTTGATCTTGTTGAAGAACCTTTCGACCAGATTTCGAGCCCGTTAGAGCTACGGGCTGAAGCTGAGCGCGTCTTTCCGATTGCTCTTTGGAGGGATATTCGCCCAGGCTCCATGCTGGAGGACAAGATCCAATCGGCGTCTGGGAAGCACGACTATCCTGCTTCGCATTCCGGCAGCCGCACAGGTTTGGCGGGCTTCGCAAGCACCTCCGGTTTGGCGCAGGGAGGGAAACCAGCTAGCGGCATTGTCTCTATGAACCGACTGCGCTCCATTGTGCTCAGGCCGGATTCATTGATCATGCTCTCGACAGTCAGGTCCGGGTGCTGCTCGAGAGTTTCCACAACCGAAGCATTTGCCTCATCGGTTCGACCCAGTGCCGCGAGGGAGCTGCTACGCACCACCCAATTCCACTTTTGGTAGTTGTTACGCGTCATGCGCTCCAGCGTCTTCAGCGCGTCCTCATACCGGCCCACCATAAAATAGGCATTGGAGAAGAAGTTGGACGTCCACATCGGGTAGTTCGGGTCGAGCCGGATGACTTGGTCGACCATTTGAGCGCCGCGTTCGGGTTCACCGAAATGCGCTGCAAAGCCGGAATAGAAAGTCAGGATTTCGGACGAACCAGAAGCTAGGCGAAGGGCCGTATCCATCTCAGCCTTGGCGCGGGCGATGTCGCCCTGATCTGCAAGGCTCATACCAAACACCGCGTGTGCTTCAGCGTCGCTCGGGTCAAGCCGCACCGCGCGTTCGGCCACCTCGGCAGCCGCCTTGAAGTTGCTCTCGGGATTGAAACCAAACACAGCCAATAGAGCATGAGCATGGTAAAGTTCTACCCAAGCCCGGGCCAGCCCCGGATCCAGCTCGACGGTTGAGAAACGTGATGGCCGCCTCCTCATCCGCTTTGGTGAGCTTTTCAATCTTCTCCGTCCCGAGCAGATAGTACTCATAGGCATTCAGGTTTTCAGGCCGTTTACGTTTGGCTGCAGCCCGCCCGGCTTCTTGAATTAGTCCCACTCCGCCGCCGAGGCGGTTGGTGACCTGCTCTGCGATTTCGGTCTGAACGGCGAAGACGTCCTCAGTGGGCCGATCCCAACGCTCCGACCAAAGATGGTTGCCAGTTTTCGCATCGATCAACTGCGCAGCGATCCGCACCCGGTCACCTTGGCGTTGAATCGAGCCTTCTAGTACATAGCCAACGTGGAGGACACTCGCGACCTGACGGGCATCAACCGCCTTTCCTTTGTAAACTTCCGTCGAATTCCGCGCGACGACCTCGAGTTCGGGAAACCGGGCTAGGTCGGTAATGATGTCTTCGGTCAAGCCGTCGGCCAGACGCCCGGTCGCATCGTCGCCGCCATAATTGGCGAAGGGCAGAACTGCGACCGAAGGCTTGGCCCTCAAGGGTGCGGGCTGAAAAAAAACGACCAAGCGCCGGTTAAACCCAGCACCAGGATCGCTACCGCTGCGATGGCAGCCCAGTGCGGCATGATCTGGCGAAACGGCCGGCGCACTCGTTTGCCGTCGAGTCTCAGTCGGTAGATCCGAACCGGGCGGCTGATGTTCTTTACCCGCTGCTCGCTCAGGAAATCGAGAGGGCGTCGAGCTTGCCCTGCAGATGATCGTAGGCTGTGCCGGACACCATCACGCCTCCCGGCTCGGCGAGTTGCTACAACCGCGCTGCGACATTGACGCCATCGCCATCGCCATAGACATCGTCATCCACCAGGGCGACATCGCCAAGATTGACGCCGATACGGAACACGGCGCGCTCAGCCTCGGGCAATCCGGCATTGCGCGTCCCCGACGCTGTCTGGATCTCCACGGCACATGCAACCGCATCGACGACACTATCGAACGCGACCAGCGCGCCGTCGCCCATCAGCTTGATGATACGGCCATGATGCCGGGCAATGGCGGGATCGATGACCTCGGTGCGAACCGCCCTTAACCGCGCAATCGTGCCGGCTTCGTCGGCCTCCATCGCTTTCGAATAGCCTGCCATGTCCGCAGCGAGGATCGCCAGCAGCTTCCGGTCGAGCGGGGGAACATTCATGAGCGCGCCCCTGCATGAACATGTAACGTGCGCGGAGTCTACACCCCTCGAAGTGCCATGGCGAGCACGCTGCCAAATGGGCATGACCGCTGTTGCACTTCGCGTCATTTTACGGCGACGCAGCAATTCGCGGCAACAGGGAGCGTCGCTTTTGACGGCAGGGCGCCGCTTCAGATCGGCCTTCGCAGTTAGCAGAGATAGCACCGTTTGCTCTGAAGACTACAGCGGCAATGCGGTAGCATGCTGGCCTCTCATCATGCGCATTGCCCGTCCCCTTGTCACCGACCGTCTTTCGTCGCGCGGTTCTGGCCTAGTTCAGCTCTGCCAGGAACGCGTTGATCGCGTCAGCACCTTGCTTTGGCTGCTGGCACATCCACCAATGACCCGCCCCTTCCAGAACGGCAACCTTTGCCCCGGCGCGCTCGGCAGAACGGCGCGCGAGCGTCTCGCCGCCGCAATAGGAATCTTCCGTCGCGATCAGCGCCAGGCCGGGTTTGGCGGCTGCCCGCGGCAAGCCGGTTCCGAGTTCGCGCATCACCGGTTGAGCGGCTGATCTGTACAGTCCCAGGATTGCCCTGCCCATCTCCGCGTTCGTACCCGCCGCCACCTTTTCAGCAATCGCCGAGGTCATACCCAAGCTATCGTACTGCTTGGCTCTGGCCTCGGCCGGCATGCCGACCATCTGCGCAACCGCCTGCTCGCCGATTTCCGGCGTCTGCCAGGCCTGCGCCAGGTCGTGCCAGACGTAATCCGGGTCGAGCACGCCCAGAACATCGGCCGTCCAAGACCGTATTAGGTCCGGGCGGTCCATTGCTATGCGCATGACATGTCCCCCACCCCAGTCATGCCCCACGAGATCGATCGGTTGCGCCAACTTCTCGAGTTCGCCGGCAAGCCAGTCGCGATAAGCATCAATGGAACAGTCGAAGCCGGCAGGGATGACGGACCCAAATCCGGGTGGAGACAGCCGAACAATGTCATCGTCGCGCAGATGCGGGACGAGATCGTCCCAGATCGCCTCCGTTTCCGGAATTCCATGAACGAGAACGATGGTCATCCCAAGCTTCTTCCCCAAAGAACATCTGTCGCCCAACCGCCTGCAGTCGAATACGCTGCCGCTGGCAAGCAAAGAATTGCGCTGCGGGCGAACACCTGCGAGCGCCTCGCGCTCGTCCGGCCTTCCCGCACTGTCCTGCCCACAAGGTCGATTGGACCCTACTATGGAACCAGAAAAAAATGTGCACAAGGGTCGAATGCCGCTTGGCAACTTTGGGTCAGGAGCGCTGGTCCCGGCCCAAAGTACGCTTTCCGGTAGCGTATTGGGTTCACAAAGGGCGGTTTAGGGCTTGATTAAGCCGTTCGTCGCGGTTGTCGGGAGTGGCGGCATCGGGTCAAATCCCCTGGTTCCGGTGAAGGTCCGCTTCCGGGAGCAAATTTGAGCCGGGAATGTCCGACTAGGGTCAATTCGCGACCTTCTCCCAGTAAGTTGAACGTCTGCAATCTTCGTTGCGGAGCCAGAAGCCGACCTTCCGCTGTCGGCCCAAAACGCGACGTCCGAGTGGTGGCTTGGCGATGTCAGGTGAGGGGCGGGCGCAAGCGACTTCTTCAGTCTCACGCCAGCGCCGCCGCCGTTCTCGGGGATGAACTCGACACCGGCCGAGACTAGCGCTCGTTCGATCGCAGCCAAAGCATCTTCCGAACCGCCGTATCGGCATGTCTCGAAGTTCGAATCGTGTTGCGGTGAACTCCGGCGGCCTTCGAAAGGTCAGACAGTGCTCGACAACTTCGTGGAGTTTCTTCGAAGGACCGGCAGAGCGTCACTGAACGGCGGCAAACTCTGCCGCTGCCTCACGGTGGCGGGCCTTTTAATGGCGCCATAGGAACAAGAGAGAGGCGATCCGGTTTCAGGAGGATGGAGGAAACTGGATATGCAAAACAAAATCAAAGAGCCACCACCGAGGCCCGACCCGAAGAAGAAGACACCTGTTCGTCGCCCCGACAAAAAAGCATCGCCAGAGCCTGAACATGTCGATCCGCCACCGCGAGATGTGCGAGAGGCACCGGCGCCAAATCCAAACGGGCGATAAGAATTCCTAACGGCCGGCACCCACGACCAAGTCGCCCCCTGCCTCACGGTGGCGGGCTTCATCGTTTGTGAACGTTAGGAACGGAGTTAGGAACTGTAAGTCTGCAACTTGCAAAGCGCAATGAAATCAATTTGATAGAGTATCATCTGGCGGAGAGAGCGGGATTCGAACCCGCGTTACGGTCTCCCGTAAACACACTTTCCAGGCGTGCGCCTTCAACCACTCGGCCACCTCTCCGTCCTGGCATTTTCGCTGCGGCCGGTTTCGCCGCGCGGGTTGGGGAGATGCCGTCTCCTTGTTGGGGGATTCCCGGTCCGGAACTTCGCACCGTAGGCGCCGTCAACCAGCGGACACCTTTTCCCCACACCTGAGCCGTCAAAGCAACAGGCGCGGGGCTCATCTAGTCGATCCGGTGCCGAATGCCAAGACATAACAGCACTGCATTCGCTTTGTCGGATGCTCTGTCCATACCGCCAGCGCTGCCTTGGCACGCCGATCGCCGCGATCGGCGTCGTCGTCTCAACCGACCGACGCTCAGCGGCGAAAACCGGCGGCGCAGGTTCAACTTCGCGTGTCGCGATTGCGGATAAAGCGCGCAGATCCTATTTATCAGTCCGATATAGATATTTCTGAAAAGCTTGCGGGGAGGTAGGATGTTCCGCTTCGTCTTCCGTCTTGCCGCAATGGTTGCGCTTTCGGTTTCGGTCATCATGGCGGTAGTCGACGCGACGCGCTCTGTGGCGGCCTCCGCCCTGGTCATGACCCCGCTCAACACGAGTTGGCTCGCCGTCGCGCCGGATACGCGAAGCGCCTTCGAAAGCTTCGTCCGCGACAGGCTTGGTCCGCTGCTGTGGGACGGTGCCATCGCCTGGGTGCTCAACCAGCCCGGTTTCGCGGTGTTCGCGGTGCTTGCCTTCGTTCTCTACATGATCGGCTACCGGCGGGAGCGGGCAACCGGGCGGTTCGCCTAGACTTGATAATTTGTTGTTAAGGATCTTCTGGCGTCCCCAACCAAGGCGTCCCCAACCAAAGAGAAAGGGAGACTGCACATGTTTCTCAGCGACATGCTGAACAAGAAGCTCAACCTGCCGAAACCTGCCGAGGCGCTGCCGGGCCGCGCCAATCCTATCCCGACGGCATCCAATCACTTTGTCTCGAAGCGGCCGCTGAAGGGTCCCTATCCAGGCGGGCTGGAGAAGGCGATGTTCGGGCTGGGCTGCTTCTGGGGCGCGGAACGCCTGTTCTGGCAGGTCGAGGGCGTCTGGGTCACGGCCGTCGGCTATGCCGGTGGCGTAACCCCCAATCCGACCTACCAGGAAACCTGCACCGGTTTGACCGGTCATGCCGAAGTCGTGCTGGTCGTCTACGACCCGAAGATCGTGTCCTATGCACAGCTTCTGAAGCTGTTTTGGGAAAGCCATGACCCGACGCAAGGCATGCGCCAGGGCAACGACGTCGGCACCACCTACCGCTCGACGATCTACACCTTCGCTGATGCGCAATACCAGGCGGCGATCGCCTCGCGCGACGGCTACGAGGCCTCGTTGCGCGGCGCTGGGTGCAGCAAGATCACCACCGAGATCGCGCCGGCGCCGGAATTCTACTTCGCCGAGGAAGACCACCAGCAATATCTGGCGAAGAATCCCTACGGCTATTGCAATCTGCAGGGCACTGGCGTCACCTGCGCCATCCCGGCTGGCGTCTCCGCCTGAGGCCTTGGCTGGACGATGATCCCGGCTTTTCCAACAGGTCAAAATTCCGCGTGAATTTTGCTTCGGGCCGTGCCAGATTGGCCCGAAGCGGGAGGAAGACACTCCTGTCTGATGTCGCATGCCTGCCGGAGAACCGGGCAGGCAGGCGGTGCATAACGGAAAAATAACCGACAGGGTGTGGATCACATGAAACGTATCGTTCTCGGCCTCCTGGCCGCAACTGCGATGGTTCTTCCGGCCTTCGCCGCGGACATCCAGCCAGCACTTCTCTACGATCTCGGCGGCAAGTTCGACAAGTCGTTCAACGAAGCGTCCTACAACGGCGCCGAAAAGTTCAAGGCCGAAACCGGCATCGCCTATGTGGAATTCGAGGTCTCGAACGCGACCCAGCGCGAGCAGGCGCTGCGCCGTTTCGCCGAGGATGGCCGCAATCCGATCGCCATGGCGGGCTTCTCCTGGGCAGATGCGCTGGAGAAGATCGCCGTCGAGTTTCCCGAGACCAAATTCGCCATCATCGACATGGTCGTCGACAAGCCCAACGTCCGCTCCGTCGTCTACAAGGAGCAGGAAGGCTCCTATCTCGTCGGCGTGATGGCGGCGATGGCCTCGAAGACCAAAAAGGTCGGCTTCATCGGCGGCATGGACATTCCGCTGATCCGCCGATTCGGCTGCGGTTATGTCGGTGGCGCCAAGGCGGCCGGCGCGACCGATGTCATCCAGAACATGACCGGCGACACGCCGGCAGCCTGGAACGATCCGGCCAAGGGCGGCGAGATCGCCAAGACGCAGATCGACCAGGGCGCCGACGTGATCTACGCAGCGGCAGGCGGCACCGGTGTCGGCGTGCTGCAGGCAGCAGCCGACGGCGGCAAGCTCGGCATCGGCGTCGATTCCAACCAGAACGGCCTGCAGCCCGGCAAGGTGCTGACCTCGATGGTCAAGCGCGTCGATGTTGCCGTCTACAACACGTTCATGGACGCCAAGAACGACAAGTTCACCGGCGGCATCAACGATCTCGGCCTCAAGGAAGGCGGCGTCGACTATGCCATGGATGACAACAACAAGGCACTTGTCGACGACGCGATGAAGGCCGCGGTCGAAAAGGCCAAGGCCGATATCATCGCCGGTACCATCAAGGTGCACGATTACATGTCGGACAATGCCTGCCCCTATTGACCGCGAGATTGCCGATCTGCTCGACGCCGCCGGGTGAAAACCCGGCGGCTTTTTCTTATCCGCAAGCTCACCAGTGCGGCGGCTTGGTCACCGGCACGTCGGGCCCGGCCTGATCCTCCAGCGCCAGGAAGCGGTCGGCCAGCGCATCGAGCTTGCGCTGCATTCGCTCGATCACCTTCCACTGCTCGGCGATCTGGCCGGACAGTTCCTCGATGGTCTTCTCCTGCTCGGCGGCGCGGATTTCCAGCGTCGTCAGCCGGTCGTCGGGCATGGTCATTTGAAATCCTCGATCCAGGCGATTGTGCAGGCTGCGGCCACGTTCGAAATTGACAAGCGCGCGGGGATTTGTCGAGAGTGAACGCTGCTCCGGCAATTGGCACGGGCGGGGCGTCATGCTAGGCGTTTTGACCAAGCGATAAAAATACGATGGGAAAGGCTGCATGGCGCAAGCCGCAATCGAGCTGATCGGCATCAACAAGAGTTTTGGCGCCGTGCGCGCCAATCGCGACATCAATCTGGAGATCGCGCGCGGCACCATCCACGGCATTGTCGGCGAGAACGGCGCCGGCAAGTCGACGCTGATGTCGATCCTTTATGGGTTCTACCAGGCCGACAGCGGCGAGATCCACGTCGGCGGCCAGCCGGCGTCGATCAAATCGCCCAACGACGCCATCGCGCTCGGCATCGGCATGGTGCATCAGCATTTCATGCTGGTCGACAATTTCACGGTGCTGGAAAACGTCATTCTCGGCGCTGAAAGCGATGCGCTGCTGAAGAAGAGCATCGCCAAGGCGCGGTCCGAGCTGGAACGGCTCGAGCGCGAATATGGGCTGGAGGTCGATCCCGATGCGATCATCGAGGAGTTGCCGGTCGGACTGCAGCAGCGTGTCGAAATCCTCAAGGCGCTGTATCGCGGCGCCGAGATCCTGATTCTCGACGAGCCGACGGGCGTGCTGACGCCCGCAGAAGCCGACCATCTGTTCCGCATCCTCAGGCAGTTGAAGGAGCAGGGTAAAACGATCGTGCTGATCACCCATAAGCTGCGCGAGATCATGGCGATCACCGATACGGTCTCGGTCATGCGCCAGGGCACGATGGTGGCGACACGGGAAACCACGAAGACCACGGTCGGGGAACTGGCCGAGCTGATGGTCGGGCGCCGCGTGCTGCTCAGGGTCGAGAAGGGCGAGGCTGAAGCCGGCGGGGTCAAGCTCGCGGTGAGGAACCTGACGGTGAAGGATTCGCGTGGCGTCACCATGGTCGACGACGTCTCCTTCGATGTGCGCGCCGGCGAGATCGTTGGCATCGCCGGCGTCGCCGGCAACGGGCAATCCGAAATGCTCGAGGCGATTTCCGGCATCAGGCGCGCCGTCTCGGGCTCCGTCATGCTCGACGGCAAGCCGATCGATCTGACCGGGGCCGCCGATCCCGGCGAACTGCGCGACCGCGGCCTCGCCCATGTCCCGGAAGACCGTCATCATGTCGGGCTGGTGCTGGCCTTCGAGGAGAACGAGAATTCGATACTCGGCTATCACGACGATCCGCGATACCTGAAGGGACCGTTCCTCGACATCGACGCGATCCGCGACGACGCGAGGGACAAGATCGCCAAATACGACATCCGCCCGGCGGACTGCCGTCTCAAGACCGCGAATTTCTCCGGCGGCAACCAGCAGAAGATCGTGCTGGCGCGGGAAATGGAACAGGACCCGGGCGTGCTGATCGTCGGCCAGCCGACGCGCGGCGTCGATGTCGGCGCCATCGAATTCATCCACAAGCGGCTCATCGCCATGCGCGATCAGGGCAAGGCGGTGCTGGTGGTGTCGGTCGAGCTCGACGAGATCCGTTCGCTCTCCGACCGCATCCTGGTGATGTTTGCCGGCCGCATCGTCGGCGAGCGCGGCCCCGAGGCCAGCGAAGGCGAGCTTGGACTGCTGATGGCCGGCGTCGAGCACCGGGAGGCGGCGGAATGAGCACGCCTTACGCCAAGCTGCCGGCCTGGGCGGATTACGGGCTGATCCCGGTGATCAATCTCGCCGTTGCCTTCGTCGTCGCCGGCCTCGTCGTGCTTCTGGTGGGCGAAAATCCGTTCCGCGCTGCCGCCGTCCTGATCGAGGGCGCCTTCGGCCGTGGGCAAGGCATTGCGTTCACGCTGTTCTACGCCACCACCTTCATCTTCAGCGGGCTGTCGGTGGCGGTTGCCGCGCATTGCGGCCTGTTCAACATCGGTGGCGAGGGCCAGGGCTATATCGCCGGTCTCGGCATCGGCATCGTCTGCCTGGCCTTCGACAGCGTGCTGCCATGGTGGCTCACCTTTCCGCTGGCGATCATTGCCGCTGCGGCGATGGGGGCGCTGTGGGCGCTGATCCCGGCCTATCTGCAGGCCAGGCGCGGCTCGCACATCGTCATCACCACCATCATGTTCAATTTCATTGCCGCCAGCGTCATGGTCTACGCGCTGGTCGGATTCTTGAAGCCGGCCAATTCGATGGCGCCGCAGACACGCACCTTCCTCGACGGCGCGCAACTGCCGAAGCTCAACTGGGTCATCGAATTGTTCGGCGCCAAGATCCGCTCGGCGCCGTTCAACATCAGCTTCCTGCTGGCGCTGGCCATGGCGTTTCTGGTCTGGATGCTGATCTGGCGCACCAGGCTCGGTTACGAGATGCGCACCTACGGCCACAGCGCGAAAGCGGCGCGCTATGCCGGCATTTCGGAAACCCGCATCATCATCGTCGCCATGATGATTTCGGGCGCGCTGGCCGGCATGATGGCGCTCAACCCAACGATGGGCGACCAGCACAATGTCGCGCTCGAATTCGTTTCGGGCGCCGGTTTCGTCGGCATCGCAGTAGCGCTGATGGGGCGCCTGCACCCGGTCGGCATCGTGCTCGCCGCAATATTGTTCGGCATGCTCTACCAGGGCGGCGCCGAGCTCGCCTTCGAAATGCCGGCGATCAGCCGCGACATGATCGTCATCATCCAGGGCCTGGTCATCCTGTTCGCCGGCGCGCTCGAGCATATGTTCCGGCCCTATGTCCAGGCGCTGTTCGCCTCGCTCAGCCCGAGATCTGTCGGCATCGAAGCGATCAAGGGGAAGGGTGCCTGAGATGGATCTGTTCAACGCCATCATCCAGGTTCTGGACTCGACTATCCGCCTGTCGGTGCCGTTGCTGCTCGCATGCCTCGCCGGTCTCTATTCGGAGCGGGCCGGCATTTTTGACATCGGGCTCGAGGGCAAGATGCTGGTCGGCGCCTTCGCCGGTGCTGCCTCCGCCTCCGTCTTCCATTCCGCCTATATCGGCCTCGGCATGGCCATCCTCATCTCGGTCGCTTTTGCGCTGGTCCACGGCTTTGCCTCGATCACCCATCGCGGCAACCAGATCGTCTCCGGCGTGGCGATCAATTTCATCGCCGCCGGATCGACGATCATGCTCGGCCAGGCCTGGTTCCAGCAAGGTGGACGTACGCCGGCTCTGGCATCGGATGAGCGGTTCGGGGCGATCGTCTGGCCCGGCGCGGACGCGCTCAGGGGCGTGCCGATCCTCGGACCGATATATTCGGAACTGATCTCCGGCCATTCCGTGCTGGTCTATGTCGCGTTCCTCGCCGTGCCGTTCACCTGGTGGGTGCTGTTCCGCACCCGTTTCGGCTTGCGCATGCGCGCGGTCGGCGAGAACCCGGCCGCGGTCGACACCGCCGGCATCTCGGTCGCCTGGCTGCGCTACCGGGCGTTGATCTGCACCGGCGTGCTCACCGGTATTGCCGGCGCCTATCTGTCGATGGTGCAGAATGGCGGCTTCGTTAAGGACATGACTGCCGGCAAGGGCTACATCGCCCTGGCCGCGCTGATCTTCGCCAAGTGGAAGCCGGTCAACGCCATGTTCGCCTGCCTGTTGTTCGGCTTCCTCGACGCGCTGTCGATCCGCCTGCAGGGCACGCCGCTGCCGCTGATCGGCAAGGTGCCGGTGCAGCTCATGCAGGCGCTGCCCTATATCCTCACCGTCATCCTGCTCGCCGGCTTCATCGGCAAGGCAATTCCGCCGCGCGCCGGCGGCGTGCCCTATGTCAAGGAACGCTAAGCGTGATTTCGAACCGCAGGTCAGCGTCAGCGAAATGTAGAAGCCGGTTTTCGGACAAGATCATGCAATGGAAAAACAATGTCGCATGATCTGTTCGAAGCGGCCAAGGCCGCCATGGCCAAGGCCTATGCGCCCTATTCGAAATTCCCGGTCGGGGCGGCACTGCGCACCGAGGACGGCCGCGTCTTTACCGGCGCCAACGTCGAGGTCGCGTCCTATCCGGAAGGTTGGTGCGCCGAAACCACCGCGCTCGGCCACTTCATCATGGCCGGCGGCGGCAGGATAACGGAGATCGCTGTCATCGCAGAGCGCATGGCTAAATGCTCGCCCTGCGGCGGCTGCCGGCAGCGGCTGGCCGAATTCTGCCGGCCGGAAACCAAACTCTATCTTTGCGACAATGCCGGCGTGGTCGAAACTGTGACCATGGGCGAGATGCTGCCCTACGGCTTTCAGGGCGAAATGTTGAAATGAAGAGCTTGGTTGAAATGAAGAGCTGGTTGACATGAAGGAAGCGCTTGATCGTCTGGTCGAAAGGCTGGACGGGCTGGCGCCCGCCACCGCGCTGGTGCTGGGTTCGGGCCTTGGCGGGCTTGTCGACCAGGTCGAGGATCCTGTCCGCATTTCCTATGGCGAATTGCCGGGCTTTCCCAGAAGCGGCGTCACCGGCCATGCCGGCGAGGTGGTGGCGGGACATTTTGCCGGCACGCCTGTGCTGATGCTGTCCGGCCGCGCTCACTACTACGAACACGGCAACGCGGCGGCGATGCGGCCGGCGCTTGAAGTGCTTGCCGGCCTCGGCATCTCGCAACTGATCCTCACCAATGCCGCCGGCTCGGTCGATCCGGGCATGGGGCCGGGCTCGGTGATGCTGATCACCGATCACATCAATTTCTCGGGTTCCAATCCGCTGATCGGCGAGCCGAGCGACCGCCGCTTCGTCGGCCTGACCGAAGCTTATGATGCCGGTCTTCGCTCAGCGATCGAGACGGCCGCGAAGGCGACGGACACCGCGCTGCACAAGGGCGTCTATATGTGGTTTTCGGGGCCGTGCTTCGAGACGCCCGCCGAGATCCGCATGGCGCGCGTCATGGGCGCCAATGCCGTCGGCATGTCGACCGTGCCGGAGGTCATTCTCGCCCGTTTTCTCGGCCTGCGCGTCGCCGCCTGCTCGGTCATCACCAATCTCGCCGCAGGGATGACAGGGGCGGAGCTTTCGCACCAGGAGACCAAGGACATGGCGCCGATTGGCGGCGCGCGGCTGGCGACGATCCTCCAGCGTGTGTTCCAGGATGGGTTGCCGGAGCGTAAGGTCCCGGCCTGATGCTTCCCCAGGAAATCATCCGCAGCAAGCGCGACGGCCACAAGCTGTCGACGCAGGAGATCGCCAGCTTCATCGAAGGCGTCACCGCCGGCACCGTCTCGGACGGGCAGGTCGGGGCCTTCGCCATGGCGGTGTTCTTCAACGGCATGAGCCGCGACGAGGCGGTGGCGCTGACCCTGGCGATGCGCGATTCCGGCGGCGTGCTCGATTGGTCGGACCTGCCAGGCCCGGTCACCGACAAGCATTCGACAGGCGGCGTCGGCGACAATGTCTCGCTGTTGGTGGCGCCGATCGTCGCTGCCTGCGGCGCTTATGTGCCGATGATTTCCGGCCGCGGCCTCGGCCATACCGGCGGCACTCTGGACAAGATGGACGCCATCCCGGGCTATACCAGCCAGCCGGATGTCGCGGGATTCCGCAAGGCAGTGCTCGAAGCCGGCTGCGCCATCATCGGCCAGACCGCCGATCTCGCGCCCGCCGACCGCCGGCTCTATGCGATCCGCGACGTGACGGGAACCGTCGAATCGGTGCCGCTGATCACCGCCTCGATCCTGTCGAAGAAACTGGCCGCCGGCCTGCAGTCGCTGGTGCTCGACGTAAAGGTCGGCAACGGCGCCTTCATGGAAAAGTCGCGCGACGCAACGACACTGGCGAACAGCCTGGTCGAAGTCGCCAACGGCGCCGGCCTGAAGACCTCGGCGCTGGTCACCGGCATGAACGAGCCGCTGGCGTCGGCAGCCGGCAACGCGGTCGAGGTGCGCAATGCCGTCGATTTCCTCACCGGCCGCTTCCGAGACCGGCGCCTGGAGGATGTGACGCTGGCACTGGCCGCAGACATGCTGCAGTCGGCCGGGCTGGTCTCGTCCAACCAGGACGGCATGCGGCGCGCCGCCGAGACGCTTGCCGGCGGCGGTGCCGCCGCCGTCTTCGCGCGCATGGTGGCGGCGCTCGGCGGTCCGGCCGACTTCGTCGAGAACCCGGAAAAACACCTGCCGAGGGCGGCGATGGAGTTTGCGGTCAAGGCGACCGAAAACGGCTTCGTCACCGGTATCTCCACCCGCGACATCGGGCTTGCCGTCGTCGGGCTGGGCGGCGGGCGCATCCGGCCGGACGACAGGATCGACCATGCGGTCGGCATCACCCGGCTGCTGCCTGTCGGCGCGGAGGTGCGGGCCGGCGAGGCGCTGGCGCTGGTCCATGCCCGCAATGCCGGAGATGCCGAGGCGGCCGCCGCCGCCGTGCTTTCGGCCTATACGATCGGCGCTTCGAAGCCGCCCGCGGAAAAAACCGTCATCCGGCGCATCCTGCCGCGCGGTTGAAGTTTTTTTATTGGACCATGATCTTTCCGAAAACCGGTTTCCACTTTTCGGGATCATGGTTCACTGGACGAGAAGCAGCGCGCCGTTCTCGACCTGGTATTTTTCCAACCTCTGGAGAAAGCTCAGGCCGATCAAATTGGTGCGCAGCGCCTTGTCGTCGAGCACGACCGCCTGGACGCCGTCGAGCGTGATCTTGCCGATCTGCAGCCGATCGACGGTCACCAGCGCAGCCTTGATCGCGCCGTTGGCGGTGTTGACCTGGTGCTTGAAATCCGACGCGTTCAGCGAAACGCCGATCCTGCGCGCCGTCGAACTGTTGATGGCGACCAGCGTTGCGCCGGTGTCGATCATGCCGTCGACCGTTCGACCGTTGAGCTTGAACGCCGACGTGAAATGCCCGCGCGAATCCGCCGGGATCACGACCTTGCGGCCGAGCGGCTGCGCCGGCCTGTCGGGAACCGTGGCCAGGTTCAGGTCCGTTTCGACCGCTGGGTTGGCGCCGACCGCCGATTTCAGCAGGCCTTCGAACATCTGCGGATTCGACTGGTAGAGCATCGGGAACGACGCCGATGCTACGGCGAGCACGCCAAGGATGAGAAGATTGCGCAGCATGGACCGGCCTTCGTGAAGACCCATGCTTATCGCGGCATGGTGTTTGCCGCTTTAACAGATGCGGAAAGCGGTCGTTTGCGTAAACGATCGGTAAACGAGCGGCGCCACGGTCATTTGGTCCCGTACATGCGGTCGCCAGCATCGCCGAGGCCTGGCATGATGTAGCCCTTCTCGTTGAGCTGGCGGTCGATGGAAGCGGTGAAGACCGGGACATCGGGATGCGCCTTGATGAAGCGCTCGAGGCCTTCTGGCGCCGCCAGCAAGCAGAGGAAGCGGATGTTGGTGGCGCCGCGCCCCTTCAACTTGTCGATCGCCGCGATCGCCGAATTGGCGGTCGCCAGCATCGGATCGACGACGATCACCAGCCGGTCGGCGAGATCGCTCGGCGCCTTGAAGAAATATTCGACCGCTTCCAGCGTTTCGTGGTCGCGGTAGAGACCGATATGGGCGACGCGCGCCGCTGGCACCAGGTCGAGCAAGCCTTCGAGCAAGCCGTTGCCGGCGCGCAGCACCGAGGCGAAAACCAGCTTCTTGCCCTCCAGCGTCGGCGCTTCCATCGTCTCGATTGGCGTTTCGATCGTCGTCGTCGTCAGTTCGAGGTTGCGGGTGACCTCGTAGCCGAGCAGCAGCGAGATCTCGCGCAGCAGCCGCCGGAAGCCGGCCGTCGAAGTTTCCTTCTTGCGCATGATGGTCAGCTTGTGCTGGACAAGCGGGTGGTCGACGACGGTGACGCCCTGCATGGTGGTCTCCTAGCTGCGCAGGTGAAAAGTGAGTAGTGAATAGTGAATAGTGAATAGTGAATAGGTTTGCGAGTCTTGGTTCCGACAGTCCTTGGTTCAGCGGAAAAACTCACGGTTGACGGACCGAAGCGCCGGGCGCACCATTCACCATTCACCATTCACCATTCACCATTCACCATTCACCATTCACCATTCACCATTCACCTGCCCTTGACGTCGAGCCGGCCTAGCAGCATTGCCTTGGTCTTCCTGTCGACGAAGGCGGCGTCGATGGCGGTTCTGGTGACGGCGGCGAGCGCCTTGTCGTTCATCGAAAAATGCTCGGCGGCAATGTCGTATTCGCGCTTCAGCGACGTCCGGAAATAGGGCGGATCGTCGGAGTTAAGCGTCACCTTGCAGCCTGCCGCCAACAGGGCCGGAAAAGGGTGATCGGCGAAACTGTCGAACACCCTTAGCGCGATGTTGGAGCTCGGACAGCATTCGAGCACGACGCCTTCATCGGCGATGCGACGGACAAGGTCGGGGTTTTCGATGGCGCGCACGCCATGGCCGATGCGAGCGGGGCGGATGTGATCGAGCGCGGCCTTGACGCTCTCCCAGCCCATCAGTTCGCCGGCATGGACGGTGATGCCAAGGCCGGCCTCGCGGGCGATTTCGAAGGCCCTGACATAGTCCTCCAGATCGCCCATCCGCTCGTCGCCGGCGACGCCGAAGCCGGTGACCAGCGGATGCCCGCAGCGGACGGCGAAGCGCGCCGCCTGCTCGATCGATTCGACGCCGGCATTGCGCACGCCGGTGACGATCATGCGGCCCTCGATGCCGGTCTTGGCCTTGGCGCGCGCCATGCCTTCGCCGAGCGCGTCCGTATAGGCCCTGGGCGACAGCCCGGCCTTCCCGGCGTGGTCCGGCGAGGTGAAGATCTCGGAATAGATGGCGCCGTCGCGGGCGAGGCTGGTCAGATAATGATCGGCCAGCCGCGCATAGTCCTCTTCGGTGCGGAACAGGTCGGAGGAGAAGTCATAGGCGGCGAGGAAGGAGCTGAAATCGTGCCAGACGAAAGAGCCGTCCTGAATGTAGGGCGAGGTGTCCTTGCCGTATTTCTGCGCCTGGCGGATGACGAGTTCGGGCGCCGCTGCCCCTTCGATATGGCAGTGCAGTTCCGCTTTCAAAGGCATGCAATCATCCCGTCAGGTCAGTCCAGGACATGGAGCCATAAGCATGATTCCACGACCGGGAAGCGCGGCCGAACACCGCGCCTTAAACAATAGCGTCGGCACCATCGATCGGCTATGGTCCCGCCGGTTTTATGGCGGATCAAAAATAATGTCGGTTGAGAGAACCACGGACGTTGGCGGCATGGAAACCTCCTATGGTTTCAAGCGCGTAGGGGCAGGCGAGAAGCAGTCCCTGGTCAACGACGTTTTCCACAAGGTGGCGAACCGCTACGATCTGATGAACGACCTGATGTCGGGCGGCCTGCATCGGCTGTGGAAGGACGCCATGGTCACATGGCTCAATCCACCGAAACGACCGGGCTGGAGCGTTCTCGACGTTGCCGGCGGCACCGGCGACATCGCCTTCCGCATCGTCGAGGCGAGCGGCAGGAACGCCCATGCCACGGTTCTCGACATCAACGGCTCGATGCTCGCCGTTGGCCGCGACCGGGCCGAGAAAAAGGGGCTGACGGCAAATACCGGTTTCGTCGAGGCCAATGCCGAGGAGCTGCCTTTCGCTGAGGCCAGTTTCGACGCCTACACGATCGCTTTCGGAATTCGCAACGTGCCGCGCATCGATGTGGCGCTTGCCGAAGCCTTTCGCGTGCTGAAACCCGGTGGGCGCTTTCTCTGCCTCGAATTTTCCGAGGTCGACATGCCGCTGCTCGACAGGGTCTACGAGGCGTGGTCGTTCAACGCCATCCCCAGGATCGGCAAGGCGGTGACCGGCGAAAACGAACCCTATTCCTATCTGGTCGAATCGATCCGCAAATTTCCCAATCAGCAGAATTTTGCCGCGATGATTTCCCGCGCCGGTTTTGAGCGCGTGTCTTTTCGCAATTATGCCGGCGGCATAGCTGCGCTTCATTCGGGCTGGAAGCTTTGAGGCTGGCCCGTATTTTTTATACGCGACCTGCCCTTCGCCGGTCTAGAAAACCGGCAGGACAAGCGCAGTCATGAGCAATGTCGGCGCTGGTTTCAGGCTCGTACGGGCCGGCTGGGTGCTGGTCCGCGAAGGCGTCGTCGCGGCGTTGCCGGGCGATGAGCTGTTCGGCCTGCCGAAATTCGGATGGCGGGTGGCACGGCTGTTCACCCGCCGCCGCGCGCTTGCCTATGAACGTGGCGATCGGCTGGCCAAGGCCGTCGTCCGGCTCGGCCCATCCTATGTCAAGCTCGGCCAGTTCCTGGCGACACGGCCCGATGTCGTCGGCAACGACATAGCGCTCGATCTCGCCATGCTGCAGGACAAGATGCAGACATTTCCGCAGGCCGAGGCCATTACGGCGATAGAGGCCTCGCTCGGGCGCAAGGTCGGCGAGCTCTACGCCAGTTTCGGCGAGGCGGTCGCCGCGGCCTCGATCGCTCAGGTCCATACCGCCGAAACCTTGCAGAACGGCGTCGGTTCGCGGGTGGCGGTGAAGGTGATCCGGCCGGGCGTGCGGCGCCGTTTCTTCCGCGATCTCGAAAGCTATTTCCTCGCCGCCCGTCTCCAGGAAAAATACATCCCGTCGTCGCGCCGGTTGCGGCCGGTCGAGGTGACCCAGACGCTGGCGCAGACCACCAAGATCGAGATGGATCTGAGGCTTGAGGCGGCAGCGCTTTCGGAGCTCGGCGAAAACACCAGGGACGATCCCGGCTTTCGCGTGCCGACGGTCGATTGGGAACGCACCGGCCGCGACGTGCTGACCATGGAATGGGTCGACGGCATCAAGATGAACGACATTGCCGGCCTCACTGCCGCCGGCCACGATCTGAAGGCGATCGCTGCCAATCTGGTCCAGTCGTTCCTGCGCCATACGCTGCGCGACGGTTTCT
Source organism: Mesorhizobium sp. WSM4850 (assembly GCF_055811735.1). Lineage (NCBI taxonomy): Bacteria > Pseudomonadati > Pseudomonadota > Alphaproteobacteria > Hyphomicrobiales > Phyllobacteriaceae > Mesorhizobium > Mesorhizobium sp. WSM4850. The sequence goes on from NZ_JBVVPV010000023.1 coordinate 73,344, forward strand.
TCCACGCCGACATGCATCCGGGAAACCTGTTCGTCGAGCCCGATGGCACCATCGTCGCAGTCGATCTCGGCATTGCCGGTCGGCTCGGCAAGAAGGAGCGCCGGTTCCTCGCCGAAATCCTCTACGGCTTCATCACCCGCGACTATCTGCGCGTCGCCGAAGTGCATTTCGAGGCCGGCTACGTGCCGCGCCAGCATAACGTCGCGGCATTCGCCCAGGCGATCCGCGCCATCGGCGAGCCGATCCACGGCCAGCCGGCCGAAACCATCTCGATGGCCAAGCTCTTGGCGCTTCTGTTCGAAGTCACCGACCTCTTCGACATGGCGACGCGGTCCGAACTGGTGCTGCTGCAAAAGACCATGGTGGTGGTCGAGGGCGTTGCCCGCACGCTCGACCCGGCATTCAACATGTGGAAGACGTCAGAACCGGTGGTCGGAGGCTGGATATCAGGCAATCTCGGCCCGCGTGCCCTGCTGGCCGACGCACGCGACGGCGCCAGCGCGTTGCTGGCGCTGGCCCGCCAGGCGCCGGACCTCGCCGCCCGCACCGAGCGGCTGTCGCGCGAGATCGATCTGATGGCCGAACACGGGCTGCGTTTCGATGAAAGGACGGCGCACGCCATCGGCAAGGCCGAGGCGCGCCACACCCGCTCAGGCAGGCTGGCGCTGTGGGTGATCGCGCTGACGCTGGTCTTTATCGCCTCGAAGCTGCTCTGACTGCAATGACAGCAGTGCTGTCATTGCAGTCATGCTCCGGTGTCGCTATATTAGGTTCGCGGGAGCGCGATCATGGCCCGGATTACTGTTCGCAATGTGGATGAGAGTGTCATGCGGCGACTGCGTGAGCGTGGCGCCGCGCGTGGCGTTTCCATGGAGCAGGAGGCGCGGGACGTGCTCGCCGCATCCGTAGGGCTTCCGACCACCAAAGGTTTCGACTCGTCGGGCATTGCAGCCGACGACGAAGCCAAGTTCAGACCGACCACACGGGGGCAAGGGTAGTTATGGGCACCCTGACCATTCGCAATCTCGACGACGATCTGAAGCAAAAGCTGCGCGAGCGGGCTGCCAGACATGGCGTGTCAATGGAGCAGGAGGCAAGAAATCTCTTGCTGAAGGATGTGGCAGTCACCAAAGAACGTGACGGGGATTTTGTTACGGCGGAGGAAATCCTCGAATTCGGCCGACGACTGCAACAAGCGGATTTCGATCAGAAGAAATTCACTGATGACCTCTGGTCCTTCATCGAGGAGGAATGACCGTGGTGGTCGACACCTCAGCGATCGTGGCCATCCTGAAGCAGGAGCCCGACGCTCCGGCGATCGCTCAGCGCCTCGCCGGAAATCAGCGGATACTGATGAGCGCCGCAACCCTGATGGAATGCGGCACAGTAATTCTCCGCCGCTATGGCGCGGCTGGCACGGCCGAGTTGACGGGCCTTCTTGCTAGACTCAAAGTCACAATCGTCGCGCTCTCAGCCGAACATGCGCAAGCCGGAATTGAAGCCTATGCATTGTATGGCCGAGGTACTGGCCATCGCGCCAATCTCAACATGGGCGACTGCTTCGCCTACGCCTTGGCCAAGACGCGAAACCTGCCGCTGCTTTTCAAGGGCGACGATTTCATTCATACCGACATCGAACCGGCGCTGAAGCCGGCATGACATCGGACAAGAACTGGGCATGACCCTCTCCGGCAAGCGCATCCTGCTGATCATCGGCGGCGGTATCGCCGCCTACAAGGCACTCGACCTGATCCGCCGGCTGCGCGAGCGGGGTGTTGTGGTGCGCGTGGTGATGACCGCCGCGGCGCAGGAATTCGTCACCACGCTGTCGGTCGGGGCGCTGTCGGCCGACCACGTGCTCACGGATTTGTTCGACCGCAATGACGAGCACGATGTCGGCCACATCCGCTTGTCGCGCGAGGCCGATCTTGTCGTCGTGGCGCCGGCTACCGCCGACCTGATGGCGAAGCTCGCCAACGGCCATGCCAACGACCTTGCCTCGACCGTGCTCATTGCGACCGACAAGCCGGTGCTGATGGCGCCCGCCATGAACCCGAAAATGTGGTCGCATCCCGCGACCCGGCGAAACCGGGCGACGTTGCGGAAGGACGGGGTCGCATTCGTCGGCCCGGCAAAGGGCGAAATGGCCGAGAGCAACGAGGCGGGCGAAGGCCGCATGGCCGAGCCGCTGGAAATCGTCGCTGCGATCGAGGCGCTGCTCGATATCAGTCCGAAGCCGCTGGCAGGCAGAAAGATCATCGTCACCTCAGGGCCGACGCATGAGCCGATCGACCCGGTGCGCTATATTGCCAACCGTTCGTCCGGCAAGCAGGGCCATGCCATCGCGGCGGCGCTGGCAAGGCTGGGCGCCGATGTGCGCCTCGTCTCCGGTCCGGTCGGCATTGCCGATCCGGCTGAGGTCACCACGTTGCATGTCGAAACCGCCAACGAGATGAAGGACGCGGTCGAACAGCTTTTGCCGGCGGACGCGGCGGTGTTCGTCGCGGCGGTTGCGGACTGGCGCAGCGAGACTTCGGCCGGCGAGAAGATAAAGAAGGTGGCGGGCGAGGGGCCGCCGGCGCTGCAGATGATCGAAAACCCTGACATCCTTGCCGGTGTCGGCCATCACAGAAAGCGGCCCAGCCTGGTCGTCGGCTTCGCCGCCGAGACGCAGGATCTCGTCAGGAACGCCGAGGCCAAGCTCAGGAAAAAGGGCGCCGATTTCATCGTCGCCAACGATGTATCCCACGAAAGCGGGGTGATGGGCGGCGACCGCAACAAGGTGCGGATCGTCTGGAAGGCCGGTGTCGACGAATGGCCCGAGATGAGCAAGGACGAGGTGGCGACGCGGCTCGCCGCCTTGATCGCCGAACGGCTGAAGACGATCGTCGTCTAGTCAATCTCCCCCCTTGTGGGGGAGATGGCCGGCAGGCCAGAGGGGGGCGCTGTCCCGCCGACGTTTCGAAAGATCGTGTCCCGCAGCGGCGCTCGAAATAACAGGATCCCAGGAATCTGCGCTGTCTCGTATAGGTAGGTTAAGCCCACGTTTGGCGATCCTTCGCGCCCCCCTCTGCCCTGCCGGGCATCTCCCCCACAAGGGGGGAGATTGGCAGCTCCGCCGGCCGTGGGGTTGCCGGCCCCGAGATCCTCAGCGCGGCAAGGCATCCCAGAATCCCGAGAGGCACGAAGGCGAGGAACAGCCAGGTGGCGACATTCGCCGCCGCCTCGCGGTTCAGGCCTTCGGAGAAACCGCTGGGGTTGGCGACGATGCCGGTCAACGCGGCACCGACCGCATAGCCGATGCGCTGCATGGTCGGCACGGCGGCGGAAGCGATCGTTTGTTCGCCGTCCCTGGCCGATGCGACGATCACCCGTGTGACGAAGGGCCAGGCAATGCCGAAGCCGCCGCCTTGCAGCAAGGCGCAAAACAGGATTAGCGAAATCGAACCGGCCGGCACGGCATAGGCGAAACCGGCGATGCCCGTCGCGATCATCAGCGCGCCGCCGGTGATGATCAGTCTCTCCCGGCGGCGCATTGGCGACGAGGATCGACAGGATCGACCAGGCGATCGATTCGGCGGCGATGATATAGCCGGTGGTCAGGATCGGAATGCCGTGCAGGCTGGTCAGAAGCAGTGGCCCGTAGACGGCGAAGGAACAGGTCGCCACCGAAAACGCGGCGACCATGGTCATGCCAGCACCGACCGGCGAGCGCCATGAGAACAGCCGCGACGGGAACAGCCGCGAGCCCGGCTTCAGCGCATCGATGCGGACGAACAGCGCGAGCCCGATCAGGCCGAGGATGAGCAGCAGGGACGAGCGCAGCAGGGCAATGTCGACACCGGCCGTGGCGATCAGCAAGACGCTGACGGCAAGGCAGCCGAGCGCGGCAAAGGGGAAGGGCGGCGCGGTTCCAGTGATCGCCCGCGGCCGGGTCGCCTCGGGCGTGTCGAGCACGATGAAGCTCGCCAACGCCATGGCGGTGCCGCCAAGCGTGAAGACGCCGAAAGCCCAGCGCCAGGAGAGCAATTCGGTCATCAACGCACCGAGCACCGGCCCGCTGAAGGCGGCGACGCCCCAGATCGCCGACATAACGCCGAAAAGCTGCGGCCAGATGGCGCGTGGAAACAGCCGCTCGACCGAGACGAAGGCCAGCGACACCAGCGCGCCGCCGCCAAATCCCTCGATTAGGCGCCCGGCCAGGAACAGCGGCATCGACGGCGCGATGGCGCAGACCAGGGCGCCGGCCGCGTAGAGCAGGGCGGCAACCACCATGTTGGTGCGCAACGCGACATAGCTCACCAGCCGTCCGGCGGCAGCGCCGGCGACGATGGCGCCGAGCTCGTAGATCGCCAGCGACCAGCCGACCAGCTGAACCCCGGCGAGTTCGCCGACCATCGCCGGCATCACCGTTGCCACCATGGTTTCGTTGGTGGCGTGCAGCAGGATGCCGAGGCTGATGAAGCAGAAGCGCGCCAGATCGCCGCTCGCCCACAGCGCCCGCCAGTCGACCCTGTTTGTGCTGGTTTCGATCACCCCGCCCTCCCGAACTTTCGTATACGCCGATTAAAGAAATGGTGGAGCGCTCTTCGTCTCCAAATGGCACTTCGGGGATGGGTTGTAAAACCTCAACCGCAGTTGAGCTCAAGCGGTTTTTCGCGGGTGCGCTGAGGGTGCTGATGAAGGCGGGATGTCAAGATTGGCGATCATGGCGTCAGCGATGATCTTCCCTCGCACGGCGGTTCCCCAAAAGTCGTGCGGCGCGGAACAGTTCTATCCTGTTCCGCGCCGCATGCAGAGCTACGCTATGGCGTTCATTTGAAAGAGTGGATCAGTTGCAGTGAGGTGACGGCGACTGCCAGGTTGACGCCGGTTTGCGCCTGTACGTTTAGAGGCTGCAGCGAGAAGGCGCTGTTCAGCCCGCCGACCAGAAGGTTGGCGCCGCCGCCGGTTACCACGCTGGCCTCGGCGTTGACGCCAATAATAGCTGCCGGCAAGATCGCCGGCATCACGGTTGCGGGTGGCCGCCAGAACCGCCCATATCAATTCGCCCTGGTGGGTCTTGCCGACGTCGACGCCGAGCTTGGAAATGACCCCGGTATAGGCTTCGGGGGACCGCCATGATGAGGGCGAAAGGTGCAGGCCACGCCTTTGCTGGATGTGACGATATAGCCGGTGCCGCCGTCGATGGTGCAGTCGAGCACGCCGAGCTGTAGCCTGCCCGCGCTGGCAGGGGCGGCGAGAACCGTAGCGGCGAGGGCGGCGGCACAGGCGAGTTTCTTGATCATGGGAGGGGTCCTTTCGCGAATAGCCTTGAACAACGGCTAAGCGTCGCGAGCGTTCCGCCGAGAACTTGGCGCGATCAAGGCGGGCGTCAATGCACAGTCGTTGAAGGTTTCGAAGCCATGCCAAACGGCAGGCCCGCCATATCAGGCCGAAAAGCCGCCGTCGGTCAGGCGGCGCTGGTACGCGCCAGGCCGTCCTTGGCCGGCTGGTAGGTGGGGCTGAGGCGCACGGCCTCGCGATAGGATTTTGCCGCCTTGGCCTTGTCGCCGCGCCGCTCGTAGATCAGCGCCTGGTTGGACCAGGCCTCGGCATTCTTGCCGTCGAGCTTGATCGCCATGTTGATGTCGGCGAAGGCGTTGTCCTCGTCGTTCGTCGCGAGATAGGAGAGGCCGCGGCCATTGTAGGGATCGGCGGCGTCCGGCGCCAGCGAGATGGCGGTCGAGAAATCCTCGATGGCGAAAGCGTGCTGGCCCTGGCTCTGATAGATCAGGCCGCGATTGTGATAGGCGCGCGCATCTGTCGTGTCGAGCTGGATGGCCTTCTGGAAATCGTTGAACGCTTCCTGGATGCGGTTGGCTTTGCGGTAGAGATTGCCGCGGCCGATATAGGCTGCGTCATAATCGGGATTGATCTGGATCGAGCGGTTGTAGTCGGAAAGCGCGGCCGCCTGATCGCCGAGGAAGCGCTGGATGAGAGCGCGGTTCGAATAGGCTTGGTAGAAATTCGGATTGAGCTGGATGGCGGTGTTGAAGTCCTTGAGCGCCGCCTGATACTGGCCGCCGCGGCCATAGGCCGAGCCGCGCACATTGTAAGCTTCCGGGTCCTGAGGACTGCGCTGGATAACGGCCGATAGCGAGGAGATGTTCTCGGCCGACCCTTGCGCCCTGTCGATGTTGGTGAATTCGCCGGTCGGGGCTGCTGTCTGGCAGCTGGCGAGCGCCAGCCCGGAAAGCAAGGTTGCCGTCAGGGCGAAGCCGCGCATTGCGGTTCTGCGCTCCACGCTAATTGCGTTCATGTCTGCTCTGTCCTCACTGCCCGCCCGCGCCGTCAGGTCTGTTCCCTCTCCGAACCGGTCCTCTGCGAACTGGTCGAATTCAAAACAAAAAGGTGGCGGCGATTATACATCGCGCCACCCTTGGTATCCTTCGAAAAGGACGAAAAATTGACGTCAGAACCGCGGCGGACGCGGCGCGCCAGCAGCACCAGCCGCCACCGGGCGCGGCGTCATCGGCAGCAGGCCTTCGCGTTGAGCGCGCTTGCGGGCCAGCTTGCGGGCGCGTCGAACGGCTTCCGCCTTTTCGCGGGCGCGCTTCTCGGAAGGCTTCTCATAATGTCCGCGCATCTTCATTTCGCGGAAGATGCCTTCGCGCTGCATCTTTTTCTTGAGCGCGCGAAGCGCCTGATCAACATTGTTGTCGCGGACGAGTACCTGCACGGGCAATCCTGTCTTTCGGGTTTGTTAACAACAGGCAAGTGGCCATAGTCGCTTGCCTCCGCGGCGGTCTACACCACGAATTGTGGCGGCTGATAGCAGAATCACGCCGCTCTGTCCACTGCCGAAACGAAAAACCCGCCTCGGCGGCGGGTCGTCGGCGCAATCAGCACCATGCGCAAATCATTAGCATAACTGCCGTCAGAAAGCAAGGAATTACGACCCTTGGTAGTAGATTTGCCTTATCGGGCGGGCTCTCCGCGCCGATGAGAGCATCGTTGACGTTTTCTCAGCCACCGATAAGACCTGCTGCCTCCATCCGGCAAAACGGTCCGCCCGGCTTTATCGACGAAGGAACAAACCTCGTTCCCCATGGTTGTTTCGCATACGTAAGCACAGGAGAAAACCGATGTCAGAGACCCGTGAATGGCTCGTCCAGTGGCTCAGGGACGCGCATGCGATGGAGGAGCAGGCCGAAACCATGCTGAACGGCCAGCTGAGCCGGCTGGAGAGTTATCCCGAACTCCGTGAGCGCATCAGCCTGCACCTCAACGAGACGAGAGGGCAAGCCGCGCGCCTCAGGACCTGCCTGGAACAAGTGGGCGAAGATACGTCCACGCTGAAGGACGCCGGCGGCAAGCTGCTGGCGATGGCACAGTCCCTAAGCGGCGTCTTCGCCGGCGACGAGGTGATGAAGGGCTCACTGGCGAGCTACACCTTCGAGCACATGGAGATCGCATCCTACACGATCCTCATCGCAGCCGCCGAATCCCTAGGCGAAACAGAAGTCGCCCGGGCCTGCGAAGAAAATCTGCGTGAGGAGGAGGCGATGGCCGAGTGGCTGAAAAACAAGCTGCCCGCGACGACGGAGCAGTTCTTGGCTCGCTCGGGGTCGGACAGCGACAATGCCAAACGATGAGGACGACAGGCCGGCGGCCAAGGTGACACCACCTTCGGTGTGGCGGGCTTACAGCTATGCCTGGATTACCCTCGGCTTCTTCATCATTTCGATCGTCGGCCACTGGGTTTTCGGCTGGTTCGCCTATCTCGACGAGCAGCGAGCGCTGAGCCAACCGCCAGAGTTCGGCGGCTATCTGATCGAGATGAGCCGCGACACGCTCGAGAACTGGCAATCGGAATTCCTGCAGCTGCTCTGGCAGGTCGGTGGCCTGGCGTTCCTGCTCTTCGTCGGTTCGCCGCAATCGAAGGAGAGTACCGACCGGATGGAGGCCAAGATCGACGCGCTTCTCAGGCTTGTCGATCCGAAGAAAGGCAAGGAGGCGATTCGCGAGCTGGACCTGCAGTATGACGGCCGCCACACCGACGAGCCGCACGCCCACCGGAACTGATCTGGGAATGGAAATGTGGCCCGGAGCCGCTCACCACTCCGGGCCCGATTAATGGTCCTTGCATTCGCAAGCGGCGACAGGCGCTCCTCTATGCCGTGGCCAAATGAAGCCGCTCGAAATCTTCGAAGAACTCGCCGTAATCGCAGGTTATTTCCTCGCCCGCCGCTATGGCGCGGATCGCGGTTGCCCCACCATGCCGAGAAAAATCCGTGTTCGGCCTTTCGGAATGGTTCATGAAGCGGCCATTGTCGACCTCATAGACGATGAATCCGGGCCGGTCCGGGCTTGGATAGGCATATCTGTCGAGCAATTCCCTGAGGTGCGGCGGCGCGGCCCCATATTTTTCCAGCGGGATCAGCCGATCGAAGTCGGGATCGAGCCGCCAGATCGACGCTCCCTTCCTGATCGGCTCGGCGGCGAACACGCCGACGCCCTCGATTGCGCTAGCAGCGATGTAGGTCCTGATCAGCAGCATGTTCTAGGCCTGTCTTCGAACAGAAGTGTCCGAACAAATCGCCAAATCGCACCGGAAAGCAAGACCGCTTTTGCGAGATTGCCTCACGTCCGATTGATCGAGACCCCGCCATCGGCAAACAGCGCAGTTCCAGTGGTGAAGCTCGATGCGTCGGAAGCCAGATAGAGCGCCGAATGGGCGATCTCCTCAGGCTCGGCGACGCGCTTCAAGGCATGCAGGTTTTCGACGAAGGCTCGCGATTCAGGTGTCTTGAACGTTGCCGAAGGCGTGTCGGTGCCGCCCGGCAGGAGCGCGTTGACCCGCACGCCTTTGGCGCCATTTTCGGCGGCAAGCACCTGCGTCAATCCGATCAGCCCGGCCTTGCTTGCGGCATAGCTGGTCATGCCGGGCATGCCGACGGTATGGCCGACAAAGGTAGAGGTGAAGATCAGCGATCCGCCGCCGCGTTCGACCATCGCCGGGACCTGATATTTCGCGCCGAGGAATGCGCTGGTCAGGTTGGTGTCGAGCGTCTCTCGCCAGCCTTCCAGCGACAGCTCCGAGATTGGACCCATCTTGCCGGTCGAGCCGGCGTTGTTGAAGGCGATATCCAGCCCGCCGAATTTCTCGACCGCCAGGTCGACAAGGGCTTTGGCATAGGCTTCGTCGCGAACGTCGCCGGCAAGGGCGATCGCCGTGCCGTCGGCTTCCTCGATTTCCGCGACGAGCGCGTCCAGCTCTGCCTGGCGACGGGCAGCGACGACCACCTTGGCGCCTTCCTCGGCAAAGAGTTTTGCCGTGGCGCGGCCGATGCCGGAACTGGCGCCGGTGACGATGGCGATCTTGTTGGCGAGTGCGAGCATTTTTGCATCCTTCTTTCGCGCCAGCTTTCGCCGGCAATCGGATGCTTGGTCGCAGATCGAGGCGGCACGAGCCACCCGATACCTGAAGGCGTCCGGATGCGTCGTTCGGCTCGTTGCTCGACAGGTCTTTTTGGCCGTGGCGCAAAACGGCAAGCGCCGTCGCAAACAGCGCAAGGGTGGCAGCGCTGTTTCGCTAGTGATACACCTCGCGCGCCGGGGCTCGATTGGATGTCCGGCCGCTATCTGCGAGGCTGGAACGTTGAAGAAATACTCGGTATTCGCCATCGCCCGCGAGGCCATGCGCGGCCACAAGGGCTGGGAGGAACAGTGGTCCTCGCCAGAGCCGAAGAAGGAGTACGACGTCATCATCGTCGGCGCCGGCGGCCATGGCCTGGCCACCGCCTATTATCTCGCCACGGTGCACGGCATCACCAATGTCGCGGTGCTGGAAAAGGGCTGGCTCGGCGGCGGCAATACCGGCCGCAACACCACCATCATCCGCTCCAACTATCTCTATGACGAGAGCGTCGGCATCTACGACCATGCGCTGAAGCTGTGGGACGGGCTCAGCCAGGAGCTCAACTACAACGTCATGTATTCGCCGCGCGGCGTCATGATGCTGGCCCACAATGTGCACGACATCCAGGTCTTGAAACGCCACGTCCATGCCAACCGTCTGAACGGCATCGACAATGAATGGCTGACGCCGGAAGCCGCCAAGGAATTCTGCCCGCCGCTCAACATTTCGCGCGATGCCCGCTATCCGGTGATGGGCGCGACCCTGCAGCGTCGCGGCGGCACCGCCCGCCACGATGCGGTCGCCTGGGGCTATGCGCGCGGTGCCTCGGCGCGCGGCGTCCACATCATCCAGAATTGCGAGGTCACCGGCGTCAAGCGGGCGCCGAACGGTTCGGTCACCGGCGTCGAGACGACGCGCGGCTTCATCGGCGCCAAAAAAGTCGGCGTCGTTGCCGCCGGCCATTCGTCCGTCATCATGGACATGGCCGGCGTGCGGATGCCGCTGGAAAGCTATCCGCTGCAGGCGCTGGTTTCCGAGCCTGTCAAGCCGGTCTTCCCCTGCGTGGTGATGTCGAACACGGTGCACGCCTATATCTCGCAGTCCGACAAGGGCGAACTGGTCATCGGCGCCGGTACCGACCAGTATATCTCCTATTCGCAGACCGGCGGCCTGCACATCCTGCAGCACACGCTCGACGCCATCTGCGAGATGTTCCCGATGTTCACGCGCATGAAGATGCTGCGCTCGTGGGGCGGCATCGTCGACGTGACGCCCGACCGTTCGCCGATCCTGGCCAAGACGCCAGTGCCCGGCCTCTATGTCAATTGCGGCTGGGGCACGGGCGGCTTCAAGGCGACGCCGGGCTCGGGCCATGTCTTTGCCCACACCATCGCCAGGGACGATCCGCACCCGATCAACGCGCCCTTCACCATCGAGCGCTTCCGCACCGGCCGCCTGATCGACGAGGCGGCGGCGGCGGCGGTGGCACACTGATGATTGCCCGCTTTGTGATGTTGGGACAGAGGCTTTGCGATCAACCCGCCGGCGCCTGCGTCGGCCACGGCGAATTGTAGGAACAACCATGCTTCTCATCCGCTGCCCCTATTGCGAGGAAGAGCGTCCGGAACTCGAATTCCGCAACGCCGGCGAGGCACATATCGCGCGTTCGGCGGATATGGCCGCGACAAGCGACGACGATTTCGAAAAGTTCTTCTTCATCCGCTCGAATCCCAAAGGCATCATCTATGAGCGCTGGCGGCACATGCATGGCTGCGCGCGGTTCTTCAATGCCGTGCGTGACACCGTCAGCGACAGGTTCCTGATGACCTACAAGGCCGGCGAGCCGAAGCCGGCGAAGCTGCCGGGAGCCTCCGAATGATCGCGACGTTCCGCATTCCCGGCGCCGGGCGCCTCAAGCAGGCAGAGACCGCGCGGTTCAGCTTCGACGGCCAGTCCTATGCCGGCGTCGAAGGCGAAACGCTGGCCTCGGCGCTGCTCGCCAACGGCGTCCATCTGGTCGGCCGTTCGTTCAAATATCACCGGCCGCGCGGCTTCCTGTCCGCCGGGGCGGAAGAGCCCAACGCGCTGGTTGAGATCAAGCGCGACTCGGCCAGGAGGACGCCAAATGTCCGTGCCACCGTGCAGGAGCTCTATGACGGGCTGACGGCACAGTCGCAGAACCGCTGGCCGTCATTGGCCTTCGACGTCAGCGCGCTCGGCGACATCGCCTCGCCGCTGCTTTCGGCGGGCTTTTACTACAAGACCTTCATGTGGCCGAAGTCCGCCTGGAAGAACTTTTACGAGCCCAGGATCAGGGCTGCGGCAGGGCTTGGCGTCGCTCCCGACCAGCCGGATCCCGACCACTATTCGGCGCGTTTCGCACATTGCGACGTGCTGGTGCTGGGCGGCGGTGCTGCCGGCATCGCCGCGGCAGTTGCCGCGGCCGAAACCGGCGTGCGCGTCATCCTTGCCGACGAGCAGCCGGATTTTGGCGGCAGCCTGCATTTCGAGAGTGGCGCCAGGATCGACGGCCAGGATGGTTTTGCCTGGGCGCAAGGTGCAGTCGCCAAGCTCAAGGCCATGGACAATGTCCGCGTGCTGTCGCGCACCACGGCCTTCGGCTATTACGCGCAGAATTTCGTCGGGCTGGTCGAGCGCGTCAGCGACCATCTAAAGAATGCCGGCCGCGAGCTGCCGCGCGAGCGGCTGTGGCAGGTCCGTGCCAAACGCGTCGTGCTGGCGACCGGTGCCATCGAGCGGCACATGGTGTTTGCCGACAACGACCGGCCAGGCATCATGCTGGCGTCGGCGGCGCGCACCTATCTCAACCATTTTGGCGTCGCGGTCGGCAGGAATGTCGGCGTCTATACGGTCAATGATTCCGCCTATGCGGCGGCGATCGACCTGAAGAAGGCCGGCGTCGGCGTGGCGGCGATAGTCGACCTGCGCGACAACCCGACCGGATCGGTGATCGACGAGGCGAGGGCGCTTGGAATCGAGGTCAATTTCGGCCGCGCGGTGATCCGCGCCGGCGGCAAATTGCGGGTTTCGTCGATGACCGTTCAGCCGAAGAATGGCGGCGGCGAGCGCACCATCCCGGTCGACGCCATCCTGATGTCGGCCGGCTGGACACCGTCGGTGCATCTGTTCTCGCAATCGCGCGGCAAGGTCGCCTTCAATGACGAGACCAAGCGTTTCGTGCCCGGTACCTACGCGCAGGATTGCGTGTCGGTCGGCGCCTGCAACGGCACGGACGGACTGTCGGCGACGATCGACGAGGCCTATGCGGCGGGCGCCAAGGTGGCCAAGGATGCGGGCGTCAAGAATGCCGGCGCCAAGCCGAAGGTCGACGCCAGCGAGAGTTGGTCGCGTGGCATGCTGGGCGCGGCGCCCGGCGCCGGGCCGGACACGACGGTAAAAGCCTTCGTCGACTTCCAGAACGACGTCACCGCCAAGGACATCCGCCAGGCGGTGCATGAAGGCATGCGCTCGATCGAGCACGTCAAGCGCTTCACCACCAACGGCATGGCGACCGACCAGGGCAAGACCTCGAACATGCACGGCCTGGCGATCGCCGCCGAGACGCTGGGCATGCCGATCCCGCAAGTCGGCCTGACGACGTTCCGGGCGCCTTACACGCCGGTCACTTTCGGTTCGATCGTCGGACACGCGCGGGGTCCGCTCTTCGACCCGACCCGCAAGACGGCGATCCATCCGTGGGCCGAGCGCCAAGGTGCAGTGTTCGAGGATGTCGGCCAATGGAAGCGCGCCTGGTATTTTCCCAAGGCAGGCGAGGACATGCACGCCGCCGTCGATCGCGAGTGTGTCACGGTGCGCAAGACGGCCGGCCTGTTCGACGCCTCGACGCTGGGCAAGATCGAGGTGGTCGGGCCGGATGCGGCGAAGTTCATGGAACTGCTCTACACCAATCCGTGGGAGAAACTGGAGCCCGGCCGCTGCCGCTATGGCATCATGCTGCGCGAGGATGGTTTCATCTATGACGACGGTGTCGTTGGCAGGCTTGCACCCGACCGTTTCCATGTGACGACGACGACCGGCGGTGCGCCGCGAGTCATGAACCATATGGAGGATTACCTCCAGACCGAGTTTCCGCATCTCAACGTCTGGCTGACCTCGATCACCGAGCAGTGGGCGGTGATCGCCGTGCAGGGACCGAAGTCGCGGGAGATCATCGCGCCGCTGGTCGAGGGCATCGACATGTTGGACGGGGCGCTGCCGCATATGTCGGTGCGCGAGGGCAGGATTTGCGGCGTGCCGACAAGGCTGTTCCGCATGTCGTTCACCGGCGAGCGCGGCTTCGAGGTCAACGTGCCGGCCGATTACGGCCAGGCCGTTTGGGAAGCGCTGTGGGCCGAGGGCCAGAAGCACGGCGCCTGTGCTTACGGTACCGAAGCGATGCACGTGCTGCGTGCCGAAAAGGGTTACATCATCGTCGGCCAGGACACCGACGGTACGGTGACGCCCGGCGATGCCGGGCTCGAATGGGCGGTCGGCAAGAAGAAGACCGATTTCGTCGGTATCAGGGGCATGGCTCGGCCCGACCTGGTCGCCAAGGGCCGCAAGCAGCTTGTCGGCCTGAAGACCAAAGACCCAAAAGTGGTGCTAGAAGAAGGCGCGCAGATCGTCGGCGATCCGAAGCAGGCGATCCCGATGACGATGATTGGCCATGTCACCTCGAGCTACTGGTCGGAAAATTGCGGCCGCTCGATTGCGCTGGCTCTGGTTGCCGGCGGCCGCGACCGGATGGGCGAGACGCTCTACGTGCCGATGCCCAATGCGACGATCGAGGTGGAGGTCACCGGCATGGTGTTCTTTGACGACAAGGGGGAGCGCCTCAATGGCTAAGGCTGCCGCGAAGGAATCTGCCGCCGCTGCGCCGTCGGTCGAACGCCGGCCGGCTCTCGCCGGTCAGGAGCTTTCCGTAACCGGCGTTACGCTTGCTGTGTTGCCGCCGGCGCAGCGTATTTCGCTGCGCGCGCCGGACGCCTCGGTCGCGGCGCTTTCGAAGGCGCTTGGAGTGAACCTGCCGCGGAAGCCCAAAACCTCGGCGGCAAATGCCGGGCGCACGGCATTGTGGCTTGGGCCGGACGAATGGCTGGTCATCGACGAGGTGGGAAAAGACCCGCTCGCCGATTGCGCCGAGGTCACAGTGCTGCATTCGGCGGTCGGCATCTCGCATCGCAACGTCGCCATCTCGGTTATCGGTCCAGCGGCGGCGGCGACGATCAATTCAGGCTGTCCGCAGGATCTGTCGCTGGACGTCTTTCCGGTGGGCGCGGCCTCGCGCACCATCCTGGGCAAGGCCGAGATCGTGCTATTGCGCATCGCAGCCGACGCGTTCCGGGTTGAATGCTGGCGCTCTTTTTCCGATTATGTCTTTACTTTCCTGTCGGAGGCGGCCGGCGACGCAGCGGCTTAGGAATGTTCGCTGGGCTCGACCGTTTGCCGGAGCAAGTCGGGGAGAATGTCGATGCCGTCGAAATCCGCGCCGAATCCAGCGGCTCAGAAGACGCCGGCCGTGCGCTCGTTCGAACACGAGCAGCACAAAAAAACAAACATTGAAGAGGAACTCGAGGAAGGGCTCGAGGACACGTTTCCGGCCAGCGATCCGGTGTCGATCACCGGGACTTCGATTCCCGGCGCTCCTGCAAGACCTGGCAAGGCCAAGATCGTGGCCGGAATGAAGAAGCGCAGGAAATAACATTCATCAGGCTCCGGCGAGCCGGGTCGCCGGCCATGAGAGCAGGCGGTAGGTGAGGCCTTCATAGCCTTCTTCCTGGACGAGCTTGTGCGCGGCGTCGACAAGTTCGGAGCGCAGTTCGGCCTTTTGTTTCTCGCGGCGTGCTTGGACGCTAAGCGGCAATTTTCGCCTGCCTTCTGTTTGTGGCTGGCTAAATTATATACGCTGTACGGAATCGGACAAGGCGCGGTCAAAAATCGGCGTCCTTCTCAGCCATTGTCGCCTAAACATCGATCGCAAGTGTTACCCGGGCAGAACGACGCGACATCGGACTGTTACAACCAGAGGTTAGCTGCGGCCCGGCCAAGAGATTTTGTTGCTAGGGCGAGATGACCATGACCGAGCTTTCTTCCGTTGCGCCAAACGCAGACCCACTTTCTCACGATGCCATGCTGGCCCTCAGGCGGGTGGTCATGGTTGCATGGTTGGCGATCGCGCTCGGATTCGCCATGGAGGCGCTTACTCTGGCTGGCAGGCTTGCAGCGGGTTCTCACCCGGCTACCACCCTGATCCTGATCGAATTGGCGCAAGGCGTGACGTGGGCGTTCTTCGTCTGCGCCGGTCTCAGCCTCGGCACGGCGATCGCCAAGGTACGAGCCTCGCTCGGCGGCCTGATCGCTGCAATCTCGGCACCACTGGCGATGGCCATCGCCAAGGGGTCGCAAACGGTCATGGTAACTGCTCTTGATGCGGCCACAAAACCGGCCACCCTCTCGCTCACCACGCTGGGCGTGCTGCGGGCGATCGAATACGGCCTGCTCGGCTGGATCCTGGCCTCGCTGGCGTCGAAGGAAAGGCCCGTCCGATCCATTTCGCGCTGGCAGGCACCGCGATCGGCGCGGTGTTCGGCGGCGGAATCACGGTCCTGACGATTGAGACGGCCGCGGTGAACGGCGTTGCGCTTGAATTGCCGCGGGCGATCACAACCGGGCCTCAACGAGATCGTGTTCCCGATCGGTTGCGCGCTGGTCGTCTACATCGCCCTGCAGGTCGGCCGGCACATGAAGATGATCTCTGGCGAGGTTCGTTGAGCCGTTCAGGCCGCTTCTGGCTCGCGCTCGATCAATGTCAGCGTCAGCCAGCGCGCGGTCAGCGCCGGCTTTTTCGAGCCCTCGATCTCGATCGTCACGTCATGCGCGGTCTGCACCCACCCCGACGGCCTGACCTTGACGTCGGCCAGCACGAAACGGGTGCGGATGCGCGCGCCGGTCTTCACCGGCGCCAGGAAGCGCAGCGAGTCAAAACCATGGTTGACGCCCATCTTGCTGTTTTCGAGCGGCGGCATGGTCTCGAAGGTCATCGCCGATAAAAGCGAAAGCGACAGAAAACCATGCGCGATGGTGCCACCGAACGGCGTCTCGCGCTTGGCGCGCTCCGGGTCGCAATGGATGAACTGGTGGTCGTCGGTGGCGTCGGCGAACTGGTCGATCATGCGCTGCGAGACCACCCGCCACGGCGACACGCCGACCTCCTTGCCGACGCTGGCCAGAAGCACATCGAGACTGATCGGTTCCACGCTGATGTCCTCCATTTCAACCGTCCGGAGCGCGAGCGGCTTCATTCCTTGAACAGTGTCAGCCCATGCTGCACCGACTGCCCGCCATCGATCGGCAGGATGGCGCCGGTGACATAGCTGCCGGCACGGCTGCACAAATAGAGCGTTGCGCCGGCAATGTCATCCGACGCGCCGATGCGACGAAGCGGAACATGGCCGCCGACTTGTCTTGCCTGTTCCTCGCTCGCGGTGGCAAAAGCTGTCATACGGCTCTGGAAGGGGCCGGGGGCGAAGGCATTGACGGTGATGCGGCGGGCGGCGAACTCGATCGCCAAGATGCGCGTCAGATGGTGAACAGCAGCCTTTGAGGCAGAGTAAGAGTAGGCGTCGTCGGCCAGCGGCTGCGTGCCCATCACCGAACCCAGATTGATCACCCGGGCCGGATCGGCATCGCTGGCGGCGGCATCGAGCAGCGGCAGAAGCTCGCGCGTCAGTTGGAAGACCGCAGTGACGTTGACGCCGAACACCCTGGCCCAGGCATGGTAGGGAAAACTTTCCAGCGGCGCCCCCCAGGAGACGCCGGCATTGTTGACCAGGATGTTCAGCCGCTCGGTCCGCGCCTTGACCTCGTCGACCAGCGCCGCGATGCCAGCCTCGCTGGAGACATCGCCGGCAAAGCCTTCGGCCCGGCCGGTGCCGCCGAGGCCGTTCAGTTCATCGGCAACCCTGATGCAGTCCTCACCCTTGCGCGAGGCGATCATCACGGTGGCGCCGGCACTGACCAAAGCGGTCGCCGCCATGCGGCCGATGCCGGTCGCAGCCCCGGTCACCAGCGCGGTCTTGCCGGCCACCGAAAACAGCTCGTCCAGATAGCTCATCGCAATTCCTCCGCGCGCCCGTGCCTCGCCCAGCAAAAGGCTGCCATGGTCAGGGCCGCAAATCTCTTCAGGCAATGATAGTGCCCAATTTGTATTGGAGATCAACTTGTTGAAGTCGGCGCCGCCCCTTATCGCCCTGCCGGGCACTTCTCCCCGTATAGTGACGGGGAGAAGGAGCTGATCGCAACGCCGGCGCCCTTCTTGCGACGCCAGTGATTGGCGAAATCGGTGACGAGAGCCCCTCTCCCCGTCCCTATGCGGGGAGAGGATGCCGGCAGGCAGGTGAGGGGCAGCGCAAACGCTCGGAATAAGCGGTCACCGGTCTAAGCTGAAGCGATTGTCCTGCCTACTCAGCCGGCTCGACATTGGTGTAGGCGGCTTGTTCGAGTTCGCGCTTCAGCCGTGACGCCTCTTCCACCTTCGGCGTGACGAAGCGGCCGAGCAGGAGATAAGCGACCGGCGTCAGGAACAGCGTCGAGACGGTGGCCAGACCCAGGCCGCCGACGATCACCCAGCCGAGCGCGATCCGCGCCTCGGCGCCGGCGCCGCTCGCCAGCACCAGCGGCACGCCGCCGAGCACGGTGCAGATCATCGTCATCATCACCGGCCGCAGCCGGATGGTGGAGGCCTGCTCGATCGCCTCACGCACGCCGAGCCCGCGGTCTCGCAACTGATTGGCGAACTCGACGATCAGGATGCCGTTCTTGGCCATCACGCCGACCAGCAGCACCAGGCCGATCTGGCTGTAGGCGTTGAGGCTGGTGCCGCTGAGCAAAAGGGCAAAGATCGCGCAGGCGAGGCCGAGCGGCACCGTCGCCATGATGATGACCGCGCTGACGAAGCTCTCGAACTGAGCGGCGAGCACCAAAAGGATGATGACTAGCGAGAAGCCGAAGATGGTGATCATGGCGCTGTTGGTCTCGCCCAGCGTCGCCGCCTCGGCCAAGGGGACGATGCGGCTGCCCGGCGGCAGAAGCGGCGTGGCGATTGCCTCGGCACGGGTGAGCGCCTGGCCGAGCGCGAAATCGCCGCTGAGGTTGGAGGTGATCGCCACCGACGGCTGCTGCTGCTCGCGGGTCAGCGAGGGCGGTACGGCGCGCTCGGTCAAAGTGGCGATGGTCGACATCGGCACGAAGCGGCCGTCGGCCGTCTTCAGGAAGATGTTCTCCAAATCGGTCGGATCGTTGATCGGGTTGGTCGTCGAGACGAGCTTCACGCCGTAGCTGCGATCGGCGATATAGACGTCGACGACATCATTGCCGTCGAGCATGGCCTGGAAGGAATCGGCCAGCTTGGTGATGTCGATGCCGAGGTCGGAAGCGCGCTCGCGGTCGATGGCGACGGAAAGCTGGGGCTGCGTCGGGTCGACGGAGAGCCGGGGCGACTGGAAGCGGGCGTCCTTCTGCATCTCGGCGATGATCTTCACCGCAGCGTCGCCGAGCGCCGCACGGTTGTTGCCGACCAGCGCGAACTGCAGGCCGTTGCCGGCGCCGCGAATCCCGAGGCTGTTGGGCTGCATCGGAAAGACGCGCACGCTCGGCACCTGCCGGGTGAGCCGTCTGATGTCGGCCATGATCTGCTGCTGGCTGCGGGTGCGCTCGTCCCATGGCGCCAGCGTCATCACCATGAAGCCGGCATTGTAGGCGCCGTTGCGGCCGGCGCTCTCGAACGTATTGCGGATTTCGCCGGAATCGCGCAGCGGCTCGATCAGTTTTTCGATCTTCTGCATCTGCTGCGTCGTGTAGTCGAGGCTGACGCCTTGCGGCGCATCGACGCGCATCAGCACGACGGCACGATCCTCGGTCGGCGTCAGTTCCTGGCGAATCGTGCCGAACAGCGTGAAGGCGGTGGCTGCAAACAGCAGCGCGACCAGGAGCACGATCCACGGCGCATCGAGGCAGGTGCGCAGGCAGCGCCGGTAGAGCCTGTTCAGCGCGCCGCCGATGCGGGCGCCGATGCCGCTGCCGCCTTCGTGATGAAGCGGCGCGACCGACAGCATGCGCGAGGCAAGCATCGGACAAAGGGTCAGCGCCACGACGGCGGACAGAAGCACCGATATGGCGAGAACGAAGCCGAATTCGCGAAACAGGCCGCCGGTCTGGCCGGGCAGGAAGGAGATCGGCACGAAGACGGCGACCAGCGTCAGCGTCGTGGCGATGACGGCGAAGAACACTTCCTGGGCGCCAAGCACGGCCGCGGCGCGTGGCCCCATGCCTTCGTTGCGTCGTCGCACGATATTTTCCAGAACAACGATGGCGTCGTCGACGACCAGGCCCGTCGCCAGCACCAGGGCCAGCAGCGTCAATATGTTGACCGAGAAGCCGGCAAGATAGATGGCGGCGATCGTCCCGATCATGGCGACCGGCATCGCAAGCCCAGGAATGAGCGTCGCGCGCCAGTCGAGGAGAAACACATAGATGACGATCAGCACGATGGAGACGGACAGGCCGAGTGCGATCTCGACCTCATGCACCGCGCCGTTGACGAAGACCGCATCGTCGCTGGTGACCTTGATCGACATGCCCTGAGGCAGATCCGCCTGCAGCGCGGCGACGGCGGCCCTGACGCCGGTCGAAATATCCAGCGTGTTCGATTCCGCCTGGCGGATGATGCCGAGACCGATGCCGGTCTTGCCGTTCGATCGCAATGTGGTCTGACCGATGTCGGGGCCGAGCGTGACGGTGGCGACGTCGCGGATGCGGGTCGTGCCGCCGATTATGATGTTTTCGAACTCCTCCGGCGTGGTCACGTCCGCCGTCGGACGCACGATCAGATCCTGGTTGGTCGTGGTGATCGAGCCGGCAGGCGAGTCGAAAGCGACCGAGGCCAGCGCTGTCCTCAGGTCGGCGACGGTGAAGCCCAGGCCGGCGAGCTTGTTCTGATCGACATCGATGCGAAATATCTTGTCGCGGTCGCCATAGACCTGGACGTCGGCTACGCCAGGCACGGCGGCAAGCTCGTCCTCGATCTGGTCCTGGACCAGCACCGTCATGTCCTGCACCGACATGGTGTCGGAGGTGACAGCCAGCCGCATCACCGGCTCGGAATTGGCATCGGCCTTGACGATGCGAGGCGCATCCGCCGTATCCGGCATCTGGTCGGCGACGCGGCCGACGCCATCGCGCACATCGGAGGCGGCGACGTCGAGGTCGACGCCGTCGTTGAATTCGATGGTGACGCGGCTTGTGCCGAAGGACGAGGTGGACGAGATCGACTTCACACCAGAGACGCGGGCGACCGCGCCCTCAATCACGTCGGTCAATTCGCGGTCGACGGTCTCGGCTGCAGCGCCTTCAAAGGTCGTGTTGACGGTGACGACGGCGCGATCGACATCCGGCAGTTCGCGGATTTCGACACCGTAAAAGGCAGCAAGGCCGGCGACCGCGATCAGCGTGTTCAAAACGAAGGCCATCACCGGCCTGCGGATGAACAGCGCGGTGAATCCTGTGTCGCTGGCTGCGTTGTTGGTTGCGGTCATCAGCCGTCGGCGTCCGCGGCGCGCAGTTGTTCGCCGGCGATGCGGACCTCGCCGCCTTCGCTAACACTCTGGGTGCCCTCGGTCACCACCATGTCGCCGCTGACGATCGGGGCATCGATCAGCACGGTCTCAGTGTTGCGCTGGATGATGCGCACCGCAACCCGCTTGGCCTTGCCGTCCACGATGGTCCAGATATAGGCGCCGTCCGAACCCCATTGTATCGCCAGCGGACTGACCGCAGGATAGCTGTCGCCGGGGAACTTCATGGTGATCTGGAAGGACATGCCGGCACGCAGCGAATCGGCCGGATTGGCGATCTTTGCCTTGACCAGAAGGGTACGACTGGCTTCATCGATGTGGTTGTCGATGGCGGAGACCGTGCCGGTATAGGCTTTGTTTGGGTTGGCGATTGGCGTCGCCGACAATTGCGCGCCGACTTTGACGACGGCGGCGAAGCGCTCCGGCACCCAGAATTCGACCAGTATGCTGGAGCGGTCGTCAAGGGTGGCGACCGCCGACTGGCTGGTCACATAGTTGCCGGCTGATATCGGCAGGATGCCGACGACGCCGGCGATCGGCGCGACGATCGAGCGGCGCTGCAAGGCCAGTTCCGCATCGCGAAGCGCCAGCTTGGCATTGGCCAGCACCACCTCGGCATCGGCAACAGAGACCGCCGTCGCAGCGTTGGAAGCCCGCAACGATTTGACCCGGTCGAGCTTGGCCTGCGCGTCCTGCAAGGCAACCTTTGCGCGGTCCTGTGCAATCACCTCGGTGTCGGAATCGAGGGTGGCAATGATCTGTCCTTTTTCGACATGGGCGCCGGACTCGACCAGAAATTCGACCAGGCGGCCTGAACTGTAGGGATTGACCGTCACCGAGGCGTAGGCTCGGCCGGTGCCGATTGCCCGCAGGCGATCATTGATGACGGCCGTGGCCGCCGGCAATGCGACGATAGTCGCCAGTTGGCCGGCGTCGCTGCGGCGGCCCGCTTGCCCGGCGTTGTCGACGGCGCTCGTCGCTGTCGGAGGCGTCGCGGCATCAGCCCATTCGATGCCCCAGCGCGCCAGCACATCCGGCGCGCCTGGAAAAAAGCGAACCCAGGCGGCCGCGGCCGCGACGAGGATCACAAATGCAAAAACAATCTGTTTCCAGGCGGCCATCGGCACTCCGGTTGGCAAAGATACCGTCTACCCTTCCCAAGCTGAAGTAGACGCGACAGCACCCTCCGACACAGGGGATGGCCCGTCGATATCAAAGCTTTATGGCAATTCTCCCGCTCGCTTGCACATTAAATCGGTGTAACGTTGGTAAGAGCCCCGGTTGGCTCACCGGCCGATCGGCGCGGGCGGCAGAGATCACCAATGCGCTCGCCGTTTCGATCGCCGCCTCAGGGCCATGCCGACGACGCCGCTCGGCAGGTCGTCCATCGGATCCCGTCTGCTTGCCCGCGGAAATTTTTTTACGTCGCGTGTGCGCCGCCGGGCACGACGACGCCGGACATCGCGATTCCGGCGGTTGCCGGATCTTCCTTCAGCGCCGCGTCCGCGAGCGAGACCACGCCCACCAGGCGCTTGTCGCGATTGAGGACAGGCAACCGCCTGACCTGGATATCACCCATGTTCTGGACGACGTGCTCGATATCTTCGTCCTCGAAGCAGTATTTGACATCCTCAGTCATCACGTCGCGGACCATCGCGTTGCCGTCTTTGCCTTCGGCGACCGCACGCACGACGATGTCACGGTCGGTGATCGTTCCGACGAGTCGGTCGTTTTCTCCGACGGGGAGGAATCCGACATCGTCAACCGCCATTCGTTTCGCGATTTTCTGCAGTGACTCGTCAGGACTGGCGAGATGGACGTTGGGGGTCATTATCTCAGCGACTTTCATGGTGAATCTCCCTGTTCGTGCCCAGAACAGCACCACCGCCTGCGGTCGTAGAGCGATATTGGCCTGGAAGACTTGCTGAGGACCTCAGGCCTGTCGCGCTGCGACGCTCGCTCGGCGGTCCCGTTCTTCGCTGATGGAACTAAAAGCCGGGCCGAATGGTTCCAGCCGTGATGCTTGAATTTTCCTGTTTTGTTCCCATATTAAGCTCACAGGACCGGAGACGGCTCCGCCGCATGGGGACAGGTGAGTTCTTGGTCCCGTGCGGTTCAAATTTTCATGGTGAGAACCTTCGGATCGTGGCGATCCAGCCGGTCTACCGGAAGTTGTCCAGCCCGGAGACATAGGTAACAAATCGTACCTAAGACATGGTTGGTGCACCCTGAACTGAGACGCCAAAGCGAAACAGTTCTCCGCAAAAAAGATTGAAATGGTTGTTGACACTTTGGATGGGCGCCGACTATATACGCCTCACCAACGAGGGCGGCGCGCCGCTGGCGACGAAGAAGT
>NZ_JBVVPV010000024.1:0-95318 GCF_055811735.1 Mesorhizobium sp. WSM4850
TTGTCGCTCTTGATCGCCCTGCTTCAACTTCGGTCGAAGTCGGTCGCCGCTTAGCGCCCGGATTGTTCACGGTCGACGAAAATGGCTGGGAGCCGATCCGATGACGCGCTTGAACGCCCGACTGAATGACGCGTCGGATTCATAGCCCAGGCGTGCGGCGACGACGGAAATCTTCAACCGGTCGCGGACCAGCCATTGCCGTGCCTGGTGCATTCTCACCTGGGTGACATATTTGGCCGGCGTTTCGCCGACGATCGTCGCGAAGCGCTCGGCGAAGCCCGACCGGGAGGCGCCCATCATCCTGGCCAGGGTCTCCACCGTCCAGTCGCGGTCCGGTTCAAGATGGATCGCGGCCAGCACGCGCCCGATCTCGCGATCCCTCACCGCGGCGATCCATCCGGACGAGTCGCCGCAGCCGCGCTCGACCCAGGAGCGGATGACGGTGGCGGCCAGCACATCGGCAAGCCGTGCCAGAATGCCGCCTGAGCCGACGCGCTCCATCGTCACTTCGCGGGCCATCGCCTCCAGCAGATGCGGAATGCCGGGCTCATAGGCCTCCAGTTCGTGCGCGCGCATCACGTCCGGCATCATGCCGAGCAATGGGTGCAAACCGTCGAGATTGAAATACATGCTGCCGAAAAACAGCAGCGTCCCCGGCCGGCGACCTTCATTGGACATGCAATAAACGTCCTTGCAGACCTCGGCGACCTTGTAGCCCTGGATCGGCGAAGCCTCAATGCCCGGGTCGCTCACCAGGACGTGTGCTGCGCCGCGCGGCAGCAGCACCGCGTCGCCCGCCTTGAGCTCGACCCATTCGCCGGACGGCTGCAGTAGCCAGCATCCCTTGCGGCCGATGAAATGAAACCGCGCCCCCGTCTGGGCCGGAAACTGGAGGCCCCAGGGCTCCTGCATTTCACAGCGGCCGTATTCGACGCCGTCGAGCCTTAACCCGCGCAATATGTCCGTCAGCGGATCACCCGTGATCGGAACTTTGGACGAATAGTCAAACATGATGGTGTTTTTAGCATGGAAACTCCAGTCGGTCACTCCCTATGTTGCACTGCAGCCAGATGTTGCGCTGCAACCAGATCGGAGATTCCATCATGACCGAACCTGCGACAGGCGTCATGGACGCCGTTCTCGATCCCGCGGAAACCGACGAACGAGCCGAGCCTGCGTGGGGGGCGGTCGTATCGCTCGCGCTCGGTGTGTTTGGGCTGGTGACCGCGGAATTCCTGCCCGCCAGCCTGCTGACGCCGCTGGCGCAAGACCTAGGCATATCGGAAGGCACTGCCGGCCAGGCGGTGACGGCAACCGCCGTCGTCGGCGCGATAGCCGCCCCGACCATGGCCATCGTCACCAGGCGGCTGGATCGCAGGCTGGTGATGTGGGCGCTGACGGTGCTGCTGATCCTGTCGAACCTGCTGGCGGCGTTTGCGTCCTCGCTTTCCATACTTCTGATCGCCCGCATCATGCTCGGGATCAGCCTCGGCGGCTTCTGGTCGATGTCGGCAGCCATGGCGATGCGGCTCGTTCCGATGCGGCTGAT
Source organism: Mesorhizobium sp. WSM4850 (assembly GCF_055811735.1). Classification (NCBI taxonomy): domain Bacteria; kingdom Pseudomonadati; phylum Pseudomonadota; class Alphaproteobacteria; order Hyphomicrobiales; family Phyllobacteriaceae; genus Mesorhizobium; species Mesorhizobium sp. WSM4850. The sequence continues at coordinate 1,550 of NZ_JBVVPV010000024.1, forward strand.
GCCACGCGCCATGTCGATCATTCTCACCGGCGTCTCGGTGGCGACCGTCTGCGCCGCCCCGGTCGGCGCCTATGTCGGTGACATCTGGGGATGGCGAACCGCCTTCATGATCGCGGCTGTTGTCGGCGCTCTGGCGCTGCTGGTGCAGATCGCCACCCTTCCGAAGCTGCCGCCGGCGGGCGTGGCAAGTGTTCGGACCTTGCTGGAGGTCATAAAGCGGCCGATGATCAGGGTTGCGCTTCTGGTGGTCCTGCTGGTCGCCTCGGGACACTTTGCCGGCTTCACCTATGTCCGCCCGTTTCTCGAGAAGGTGCCCGCGCTGGACATCGAGACGATCTCGCTTGTGCTGCTCGCCTACGGCATCGGTGGCTTCTTCGGCAATTTTGCCGGCGGGTTCATGGCTGAACGCAGCCTCAAGACCGCGGTGGGCCTGGCGCCACTGCTGATTGCGGTCGCAGCGCTTCTGCTGCTGACCATCGGCGCCTCGCCAGTCGTTGCGGCGATAGCGATTGCCGCCTGGGGCTTTGCCTTCGGCGCGGTCCCGGTCGGGCTGCAGACGTGGCTGGTGCGAGCCGCTCCCGACCAGGCAGAAAGCGCCGGCGGGCTGATGGTCGCCACATTCCAGGTGGCGATTGCACTGGGCGCGGTTTTCGGCGGCCTGCTGGTCGATAATGCCGGCGTTGCCAGCGCTTTCACCTATTGCGGGATCGCGACATTGCTGGCGGCCTTGGCGGCGTTCTTGCTCGGCCCGAGAAGCGCGACCTAAGCCATCTGTAGGTGCGTCCCACGTAGGACGCCTCCAAGAAATGGCCCGAAAATCGGTTACGGTTTTCGGGCCGTGGCGATTGCGACGACGAAACGGCCCAGACTGTCTTCGACATAGGATGCAACTTCGACTTTCGGGTCGAAACTCCACCAAAGCAGCGAACCTTGCCAGTGCGATGCCATCAGCAGGCCGATGTCTGACGGCGTGTTGGCGACCGAAGCAAAGCAAGAGTCGAGGATGCTGCACAGAGAGGCCTTCCACGACGCCCCGCGCGCGCGAAGCACCGGATCGCGCAGATCTTCGCGCAGGACGAGCAGGCCCTCGGCATAGGATTCGATGCCGCCATAGTCCCGCGATAGCGCCACCAGCAACTCGATCGCGCCAGCAGGGGTTCTCTGTATCGTGTCTGCGAGCCTTGTCGTCTTCTCGTCCAGCCTGTCCCAAGCCTGCAGCAAGGTTTTTTGCCTGAGCGTAGCCTTGTTCTTGAAACGCTGCACCAGGGTCGAGCCGGAAAGTCCGCAAGCTTTGGACAGCCGTTCGAATGTGAGGCTCTCCGGGCCATGGTTGTGGATCAGCCGGTGCGCCGCTTCCAGAACGTGCTCGTCGGACTGCGTTTTTTGCCGAGGCATCTTGACATCCATTTATAACCGAATGATCATTTATATATTACGGCTTTGCAGAATGCCAGCGTTTGGTCAGGGCGTTGATAGGTCGAGTCTGGAGAGTTCAATGTCGCTTGCGGGAAAAGTCGCTTTGGTCGCTGGCGCAACGCGCGGTGCGGGGAGAGGCATTGCGGTCGAACTGGGTGTCGCCGGCGCGACGGTCTACGTCACCGGGCGGACAACGCGCACGCATCAGTCCGAATACGCCCGCCCGGAAACCATCGAGGAAACGGCCGAGCTTGTTTCAGCGCAAGGCGGCCATGGCATCGCTGTGCAAGTCGATCATCTGGTTGCCGAAGACGTGTGCAAGCTGGTCGACCGGATACGTGCCGAGCAGGGCCGCCTCGATGTGCTGGTCAACGACATCTGGGGCGGCGAGAAACTGTTCGAATGGAACAAGCCGGTCTGGGAGCATGATCTCACGAATGGTTTGCGCATGCTGCGGCTGGGCATCGACACGCATCTGATCACCGCGCATTACGCGCTGCCGCTTTTGATTGAGCGCCCGGGCGGGCTGCTTGTCGAAGTCACCGATGGCACAGCCGAGTATAATGCAGACCACTATCGGCTTTCGCCGTTCTACGACCTCGCCAAAGTGTCGGTGACCCGCATGGCCTGGGCCCATGCCCAGGACCTTGCCCCGCACGGCGCCACCTCGATTTCGCTGACACCCGGCTGGCTGCGTTCGGAAATGATGTTGGAAGCGTTTGGGGTGACCGAGGATAACTGGCGTGATGCGAAAGCGAAAGTGCCGCATTTCGTCATTTCCGAGACCCCGCGTTTTATCGGGCGCGCAGTGGCGGCGCTTGCTGCGGATCCGGACCGTTCGCGCTGGAACGGGCAGTCGCTGTCGAGTGGCGGGCTGGCGCAGGTCTACGGCTTTACCGATCTCGACGGCTCGCGGCCCGCCGCGTGGCGCTACGTTCCGGAAGTTGAGAATGCCGGCATGCCAGCAGATGCGACGGGGTACCGTTAGACCACTCGAACGCTGGGAGCCGGCAATAGTTTCGGTTTCAGGCCGCGCGGCCGTCGAAGTCGAGAACCGGCACAGCGGCGAGGTCCAATCCGTCGATGCAATGGATGTTGACGTAGGCGCTTCGCTCGCTCCCTTCGCTGACGTCCTCGGCGAAAGGATGGATGCTGCAGGTCCGGCAGAACCGGTGGGCAATGACATGATTGCCAAAAGTGTATTTGCCAAGATCGTCGCCCCAGGCAAGCACCCGCAATGCCTCGTGCGGCACCGCCCATAGCAACGCGCCCTTGCGTGAGCAGATCGAGCAATTGCATCGCACGGCGCGGGTCAGATCGCCTTCGACCTCGAAGGCGATCTTGCCGCAGTGGCAGCTGCCTTTGTAGAGCATCGGTGTTCTTCCCTTCCATATTCCTGGCGTTTGGCAGGCGTACAAAAATCGCCCGCGCCGGATTAATTCTTGGCGCATGCGCTCGCATTGCCCTTAAGACGTTCGACACGTCCGGAGTCCGACACCGAAAATGCAATCAGCCCGCGATCGCCTCGAAGCCGTCCTTTCACGTCTCGCCGTTCGCGCCGACAATGAAAGCGTGTTTGTAAAACTCTATCCGGAAGCCGCGCGAGCAGCAGCCGACGCCGCCGATGCCAGGCGCAGAGCCGGCGTGACGCTCGGGCCGCTGGACGGCACAATTCTGTCGATCAAGGACCTGTTCGATGTCGCCGGCGAGCCGACCACGGCCGGTTCGTTGTTGCTCAGCACCGCGGCGCCGGCGCTGCGGGATGCCGTCATCGTGCGGCGGCTGCGGCAAGCGGGCGCGGTCATCCTCGGCAAGACCAACATGACCGAATTCGCCTTCACCGCGATCGGCGTCAACCCGCATTACGGCACGCCCGGCAATGCGACCGACGCCAGCCGGATCGCGGGTGGCTCATCCTCCGGCGCTGGTGTTTCCGTTGCCGAAGGCACCAGCGAGATCTCGATAGGTTCCGACACCGGCGGTTCGGTGCGTATTCCGGCGGCGCTGAACGGTGTCGTCGGCTTCAAGCCGACGGCGCGGCACGTGTTCCGCGATGGAGTTTTCCCGCTGTCCGACACGCTCGACTCCATCGGCCCGCTTGCGCGCACCGTCGCCGGATGTGCGGCAGCCGATGCGGTGATGGCGGGCGACGATTTCGCGGCACTTGTTCCGCTTTCGCTTGCCGGACTGCGCATCGGCTTTCCCTACGGCGTGCTCTTCGAGGATACGGAAGAAGAGGTCGCGGCGGCGCTCGAGCGATGTGCTCGCAAGCTGGAACGCGCCGGTGCACGCCTTGCCGGTCTGTCCATCGATGACCTCCTTGCCGATTTGCGCGCGGCAACCGGGCGGGCCTCGATCGCGGCAATGGAGGGCGCCGCCGTCCATGCAGATTGGCTGGCAGAAGGTGCGGCGACGCCGGTCGATCCGCGGGTGAGCGAGCCGTTGTCGCGCGCTGCTGCCGTTCCGGCCACGGCCTATATCAGGGCAATCCGCCGCCGCACGGCGCTTGTCGCCGCCATGGACGAGCGGCTGGCGTCTGTCGATGTGCTGGCCCTGCCGACCACGCCGGTCACCGCGCCGACCATCGTCTCGATGACCAGCGACGAAGCTCTGTGTGAGCGCACGGAAGGCCTTCTGCTGCGCAACACGCAGGTCGCCAACCAGTTCGACCTCTGCGCGATCTCGCTGCCGATGCCGGGAATGGCGCGCCCGGCAGGGCTGATGCTGGTGGCGCGCAACGGCGACGACCACCGTCTGCTGCGCATCGCGGCGGGAGTCGAGGCACTGCTTGGCCGTTGAAGATGTGAAAAAATTATTGCGACGAACAGTGGCCGCGTTCGCTGTCCCTGGACGCGCGTTCGATACCGGTCGCGACCAGCCATGGCAGTTGTATTGCTTGCCGTTGAGGGTCTGGGTTCGGTTCTCGATTGAGCCAACAACGACGACCTTGCCGGCGTAGAGCTTGTCCGAAAGATCGAGCGCCTTGTCCTGCTGCGGCAATTCCTCGATGTCGATCGACACGCCCTTGATGATCGTGCCCGTGGCAAGATCGAGCGCGCTGTTCGACGGACAGGGCGCCATCACGCACCGCAGGCCGTTGTCGCAATAGACATAACTGCTGTCGGCCGCAGCGACCGAGGGCAGGGCGCAGATCGAAACGATCGCAACAAGCAGCGGCGCGCGGCGAAAAACGAGCATAGGGTGCAGCGTCGTGCAGGAATTGGGCGAAACGGCGGTAGCGCTTACGCGTCGGCCGGGAACCGCCGCCGGTAGTGCTCGACCACTTCGGGATTGCGCAGGTTGACCGGCAATTTGTTGGCCAGCACCAGCAAGGTTTCATCAGCCGAACCGACCCCCATGCGCATCATCGACTGCTCGGTGATGCCGGCCATATGCGGCGTGACAATGACATTGTCGAAGCCGAAATAGGGGTGATTGGGCGGTAGCGGCTGCGTCGCAAAGACATCGAGCGCGGCACCGCCGATACGGTCATTCTGCAGCGCTTCGATCAGCGCCTCGTCGTCGATCACCGGCCCGCGCGAAATATTGATCAGCAGCGCGTGCGGCTTCATTCGGCCGATGCGCCCGCGGTTGATCAGCCCGCGCGTCTCCGCTGTCAGCGGGCAGCACAGAACGATGATGTCGCTCTGCTCGACCAGCGCATCGATCGACAGGAACCCGACGCTGTCCGGCGCCGGCCTCATGCTGCGCGTCGTCGCCACCACGTTCAGCTCGAAACCATGCGCCGCGATGTGGCCGACTGCCTGTCCGATGGCGCCGAAGCCGACAATGCCGATCGTCTTGCCGGCGAGCTCGCTGGCGAGAATGGTGTGATCGCGGCCGGCCAGCCAGCCCTTCGCCCGCAAGTCGCGGTCGACCATGCGGAAGCGCCGCAGCAGTGCCAGCGCCGCGAACATCACGTATTCGGCGACCGAGCGCGCATTGACCGCCGGCACGTTTGCCACCAGCACGCCAGCCGCCGTGGCGGCTTCCATGGGAACCATGTCGAGCCCGGCGCCGTGGCGGATTGCCGCCCGGAGCTTCGTCGCCCCTTCGAAAAGCGCTGCTGGCAGCGGCGCGCGAACGATGATGATATCGGCGTCCCTCGCCTCAGTCGCCAGCGTGTCGGCATCAAGGGCTGAGGCGACGACGAGTTCGCCGGCGCCGGTCAACATGGCGGAGGCGCGCGGGTGCAGCGTGTGTGTCGTCAAGATCTTAGGCATGTCAGACCGGTTCGAGCGCTGGGCTGTGAGGTTCTGCCCTGCCGCCCTCGATCAGGCCTTTCCAATAGCTTTCCGCGCCTTGCAGATGGGCGCTCATCAGCGCCTGGGCGAGGTTGCCGTCGCGGCGCAGCAGCGCCTCGTAGATCTGGATGTGCTCGGCATGCGAGCGCATGCTGCGTTCGGGATCGTTGAAGTAGATCGGCAGGCGTTGCTCGCCCATCAAGTAATAGAGGCTGCATATGTTGTGAAAAACGCTGTTCTTGGTTGCCCGCACGATCTCAAGGTGAAATTCGCGGTCCTCCTTGGCGAGGCCCTCGCCCGCCGCAATGCGGTCTTCCGAAGCTTTCAGGATTTCGCGCAGCCGCTCGAAATTTTCCTCGGTGGCGCGCGAGCAGGCAAGCTCGGCAGCCTTAATCTCGTGGATCTTGCGCAACTCGACGGTCTCGTAGATCTGGATCGGATCGAGCGGCAGGCCGGCCTTGGCAAAAAGCGCCATCGCTTCGACGCTGGCCTGCTTGGTGTCGATGTAGATGCCGGACTTGGCTCGGCGCTCGACGATGCGCATGGCTTCGAGGATGGCCAGCGCCTCGCGGATCTGGCCGCGGCTGACGGCGAAATGCTCCGCCAGTTCACGCTCCGACGGCGTTCGGCCGGTCGCCTTGTCGGAGTGCGAGAACAGATAGGCGGCGAGTTCCGCGAGAAGGTTCTTTTCTTTCATGATCAGCCGCGTAGCGCGTGCGCCTCCAGGAACCGTTCCGAAAGGGTGAATCCCAGTCCAGGCTTCTCGGGGATCGCTATCATACCGTCCTTTGCTTCGACAGTCTCCTCGATCAGATCGTGGATCATCGGATTGGCGCCGAGCGAATATTCGATGGTAAAGCTGGCCGGCGAAGCAGCGCAGACATGCAGCCCGGCAAAGAAGCAAGGCGCACCGGCCCACAGATGCGGCGCGAAGCGCAGATTGAAGGCGCTGGCGATGGTGCCGATCTTCATCGCCTCGCTGATGCCGCCGCAGAAGGCGGGGTCAGGCTGGAAGATGTCGGCAGCCTTGAGTGTGGCGAGGTCGCGGAAGGCATAGCGCGTCGCTTCGCTCTCTCCGGTGGCGATCGGGATGGAGCCGGACGCCCGCACTTCGGCCATCCCAGGCTTGTCGTCGGCGATGACCGGCTCCTCGAACCAGGCCAGATCGAGATCGCCGGCGAGATGGATGAAGCGTTTGGCTTCCGCCACCGTATAGGTGCCGTGCGCATCGACCATCAGGTCGACTTCGGGGCCGAGCGCCTGTCTTGCGGCGCGGACGCGGGCGGCGGAATTGTGCGGAGCGCCGTCCATCGCGCCGATCCGCATCTTCAGCGCCTTGAAGCCGCCCTTGGCGATATAGGATTTCAACTGCTCGCCGATTGCCTCGGTGGAGGCCCAGCCGCCGGAAGCATAGGCCGGCATGCGGTCAAGCTTGCGGCCGCCGAGCAGCCGCCAGACCGGAAGCCCCAGCGACTTGCCCAGAATATCCCACAATGCGATATCGACGGCGCTGATCGCGGCGATGCTGATGCCGCGCCGCGCCAATTGCGGCATGGCGTGGCCGTTTTGCGCGGCGCTGTCGTGGCGCACGCCATTGTAGAGCATCTCCCAGATCACCCCGATGTCGGCCGGATCGCAGCCGATCAGCTGCGGGCCGACCTCGTGGTTCAGCATGTGGACGAGGGCGCCATAGCTGCCGGTGCTGCCGGCGGCATTCTTGCCTTCGCCCCAGCCGACCAGCCCATCGGCGGTCTCGATACGCAGGATTGCGGCGTCGAACGTCGTCACCTGACCGAAGTCGCTGCGGTGCTGCCGCGCGGCTTCGATCGGTATGCGGACCCACCAGGCTTGGACCGTCTTAATGCGCATGTTCTTCCTCTGCCTTGCCGCCGTTAGGGGCCGCCGTCGGAAAGGCTCGTTTCCAGAGATCGATTACTTGATCAGCGGCAGCAGCGTTTCGGCGGTGATGCGCATCTGGTCGGTGTAGAATTTTTCCGTGAGCACGCTGGAACCGTGGTCCTGGATGAATTTGAGCTGCTCCGGCGAGATGTCGACCGGGTTGCGTTCGACCATGTCGGGATAGGGAGCAGCCGGCGTGCGGTCGACAGGGGCGACGAACTCGTTGGTCAACGCCCCGTCGTAACCGACTTCTTTCAGGGTGCCGACGATCTTCGGCCAGTCGATCTGTCCGAGACCGGCGGCGAAGCGGTTGTTGTCAGCGACGTGGAAATCGAACAGGCGGTTTCCGACCTGCCGGATGGCATCGTAGACGTTGAACTCCTCCATGTGGAGGTGATAGGCGTCAAGGCAGACACCGCATTCGGGGCTGACCGCATCGGCCAGCGCCAGTGCCTGGGCGCCGCGGTTGAACAGGTAGGTCTCGAAGCGGTTGAGCGGCTCGACCGCGATCTTGACGCCCACTTTCCTGGCATGGGTAAAGCATTCCCTGGTGGCGTCGACCACCCATTTCCATTCCTCTTCCTCGGTGCCGTCCGGCACCACCTTGCCGACGGTGGCGGGAACGAGCGTGATGATCTCGCCGTCGAGTTCGCTGACCATCGTCAGCACCTCCTTGACGTACTGCACCGAGCGCTCGCGTTGGCCCTGGTCCCTGGCGGCGAGATTGCGCTCGCCCAGCATCAGCGTCACCGCTCCCCAGCAGCGAATGCCGTGCTCCTTCAAAAGCGCGCGCGTCTCGTTGGTCTTGTATTGCGCGGGCTCGCCGGAAATCTCGATCGACTCATAGCCGAATTTCTTGATGCGCTTGAGCGTCGTTTCCAGCGGTTCCGCCCGCATCCAGTTGTGCGTCGAAAGATGCATGGTCTGTCCTTCCCAGAATTCGCCTGTAACAATTCGCCTGCGACGCACCCCAGATTGCGTTGCATGGTTCCTCCCCAAGGCGCTCCAGCATTCCTCGTAACTGGTTCGACCAATTGGGCGTGAAAAGAGGTCTACAGCAATTTCATCTGGACGGCAAGAAATCCTGCAAGGCAGCCCCGGCCCATGATTATTTCTTTGATTAAACTGGCATATTTGTCCGCTGCCCGGCAATTTGCGCAGCGCTGGTTGTGCGTGGCAGCGCTTGACCAAATGAGCATATTTGGTAATACCAGAATAGCGGTGCGCACTAGCGCCTGTCGAGAAAAGACCAAAGAGGCTGGCCCTGCTTTCAATCGGCGCTATGCTTGGTCGTGGATAATGAGGGAGGATGCCGATGCCGTCGACAATGAAAGGTCCTGGGCTGTTTCTGGCGCAGTTCGCGGGCGATGCCGCACCGTTCAATTCGCTGCCGTCGATCACCAGATGGGCGGCCGGGCTGGGCTACAAGGGCGTGCAGATCCCGACCTGGGACAGCCGGCTGTTCGACCTCGAGAAAGCGGCGTCTTCCCAGGCCTATTGCGACGAGGTGAAGGGCATCTGCAGCGATGCCGGCGTCGAGATCACCGAGCTGTCGACGCATTTGCAGGGGCAGTTGGTGGCGGTGCATCCGGCCTATGACGCGCAGTTCGACGGCTTCGCACCGCCTGCGGTGCACAACAATCCGAAGGCCAGGCAGCAATGGGCGGTCGAACAGATGAAGTTCGGCGCCAAGGCTTCCAAGAACCTCGGGCTCAAGGCGTCGGTGTCGTTTTGTGGAGCGTTGGCTTTTCCCTACCTTTATCCGTGGCCGCAACGGCCGGCGGGATTGATCGAGGAAGCGTTTTCCGAACTGGGAAAGCGCTGGAAACCGATCCTCGACGTCTATGAGGACAATGGCGTCGATGTTGGCTACGAGATCCATCCGGGCGAGGACGTCTTCGACGGTGCGACATTCGAGATGTTCCTTGACGCGGTCGGCGGCCACAAGCGCTGCAATATCAATTACGACCCGTCGCATTTCCTGCTGCAGCAACTCGACTATCTCGAATTCATCGACATTTATCACGAGCGGATCAAGGCCTTCCACGCCAAGGATGCCGAGTTCAATCCGACCGGCCGGCAAGGCGTCTATTCCGGTTATCAGAGCTGGACGAACCGGGCCGGGCGTTTCCGCTCACTCGGCGACGGCCAAGTGGATTTCGGCGGCATCTTTTCCAAGCTCGCCCAATACGACTACGATTCGTGGGCGGTTCTGGAATGGGAGTGCTGCCTGAAGCACCCCGAGGATGGCGCGGCCGAAGGCGCGCCCTTCATCCAGCATCACATCATCAGGGTGACGGAAAAGGCATTCGACGACTTCGCCGGCAGCGCGACCGATAAAAAGGTGCTGCGCGCCATGATGGGAATCTAGCACTTTTTCCCCTCCCCCTTGAGGGGAGGGTGGCCCGAAGGGCCGGGTGGGGTCGGTTCATGCCGCGCTCCACGCCCGGCGACCCCACCCCGACGCTACGCGTCGACCCTCCCCGCAAGGGGGAGGGCAAGCAACAACGAGGGAGAAAAATCATGGTCGGCGCATCGAAGTCGGAAACGGGAGGCGGCCCGATCCGCTACGGCATGGTCGGCGGCGGGCAAGGCGCCTTCATCGGCGCGGTGCACCGGATTGCGGCGCGCATGGACAATGAGTTCGTGCTGGTCGCCGGTGCCCTGTCATCCGACCCGGCGCGTGCCAAGGCCTCGGCCGAGGAGCTTGGGCTCGATCCGGCGCGCAGCTACGGCTCGTTCGCCGAGATGGCCAAGGCCGAGGCCAAGCGGCCGGACGGCATCGAGGCGGTGGCCATCGTCACGCCAAACAATGTGCATGTGCCGGCGGCGAAGGCGTTTCTCGAAGCCGGCATCCACGTCATTTGCGACAAGCCGCTGGCGACGACATTGGCGGAAGCGAAGAAGCTGGCGGCACTGGTCGAAAAGACCGGCAAGGTCTTTGTCCTCACCCACAACTACACCGCCTATCCGATGGTGCGGCAGGCGCGCGAGATGGTGGCCAAGGGGCAGCTCGGCGACATTCGCATCGTGCAGTCGGAATATCCGCAGGACTGGCTGACCGAGGATCTTGCCGCCACCGGCCAGAAGCAGGCAGCGTGGCGCTCGGATCCCAAACAGGCCGGCGCCGGTGGGGCGCTGGGCGACATCGGCACGCATGCCTATAATCTGGCACGCTTCGTCTGCGGGCTCGAGCTCGATGCGCTTTCCGCCGATCTCGACGCCTTCGTGCCGGGGCGGCAGCTCGACGACAATGTCAACGTCATGCTGCGCTTCAAGCCGGTCGGCAAGTCGCACCCTGCCAAGGGCATGTTGTGGGCAAGCCAGGTGGCGCCCGGCCACGAGAACGGGCTGAAGCTGCGGATATACGGCTCGAAGGGCGGGCTTGAATGGGTGCAGGCCGACCCGAACTATCTCTGGTACACGCCGTTCGGCCAGCCGAAGCAGTTGATCACTCGAAGTGGCGCCGGCGCGCTGCCCGTCGCCGGGCGCGTCAGCCGCGTTCCGTCAGGCCATCCGGAAGGCTATCTCGAAGGCTTCGCCAACATCTACCAGGAGGCGGCCCGCGCCATCCGCGCGGCGCGCCGGAAGGGTGGCAAGCCGGCTAAGGACGTTATCTTCCCGACCATCCAGGACGGTGTCGAAGGCATGGCCTTCATCGAGGCCTGCGTGAAGTCGTCCAAGAAGAACGCAGCCTGGACGAAGCTTTAGAAAACACCGGAAATCATGAGGAGGGGGCGTCGATGAAAATCGGCATGTGCATGTTTTTGTGGACGACGGCCGTGTCGAAGAAACACGAGCCGCTGCTCAGGGATATCAAGGCGACCGGATTCGACGGCGTCGAGATCCCGATCTTTGCCGGCACGCCGGACGACTACAAGAAGCTCGGTGCGCTGCTCGACCGCATCGGGCTGGAGCGCACCGCCGTCTCGGCGATGGGCGATCCGTCGATGAATTTGATCTCGGCCGATGCTTCAACGCGCAAGGCCGGCATCGACTATATGAAATGGGCGATCGACTGCACACAAGCGCTTGGCGCCAAAACGCTGAGCGGCCCGCTGCATTCGACGCTCGGCGCCTTCTCCGGCAGTGGGCCGACGGCGGCGGAGAAAAAGCGCTCCGTCGCCTCGCAACGCGCCATCGGCGATCATGCCGGCAACAAGAACGTCACCATCGGGCTGGAGGCGCTAAACCGCTTCGAATGCTATCTGCTCAACACGATGGACGATCTGTCGGAGCATGTCGACGCAATCGACCGGCCGCACATAAAGGCGATGTACGACACTTTCCACGCCAATATCGAAGAGACCGACACGATCGGCGCCTATACGCGCAACCGCAAAAATGTCGTCCATATCCATATTTCGGAGAATGATCGCGGCGTGCCGGGGCGCGGCCACATTCCGTGGCAAGAGACGTTTTCGGCCATCCGCAAGAGCGGCTATGACGACTGGCTGACGATCGAGGCCTTCGGCCGCTCGCTGAAAGATTTGGCGGCGGCTACCAAGGTCTGGCGCGATTTTTCGGAATGCCCGGAAGCCGTCTACCGCGACGGCTACAAGCACATCAAGAGCGGCTGGAAAAAGGCTGGTGCCTAGGATGCAGCCTTCCTCTCAGGCGATCTGAGCTGCCGGCGGCCGGGCGGAAACGCGCCGCTCATCATTGCTGTTTGCGACAGTCCCCATCAGCTTGCGGCGGAGATAGCTGGAGATGCTGTCGAAGATGAAAACGACAAGCAGAATCAGCAGAACCATGTAGAAAACATTGGCCCAGTTGGTGTTGGTGCGCATGGCCTCCCACAATTTCAGGCCGATGCCGCCGGCGCCGACAGCGCCTATGATCGTCGCTGACCGGGTGTTCGATTCCCAGAAATAGAGGGATTGGCTGAGGAATACCGGCAGAACCTGGGGCAGCACGCCGTAGCGCTGCACCATTGCCGGCGTGGCGCCAACCGAGCGGATGCCCTCGCGCTGCTTGTCGTCGATGTTCTCCAGCGCCTCGGAATAAAGTTTGCCCAAGGTTCCGGTGTCGGTGAAGAAGATCGCCGACATGCCGGCCAGCGGCCCAGGACCAAAGCCGCGCGTAAAAAACAGCGCCCAGATCAGCATGTCGACCGAGCGCAGGAAATCGAAGAAGCGCTTTGTCACCTGGTTGGCTATCCGGCTCGGCGTGACGTTGCGCGCAGCCAGGAAGGCGAGCGGAAAGGCGACGATCGAGGCCAGCACGGTGCCGACGAAAGCCATGACGATGGTCTGCAAGAGTTTCAGCCAGACGTCGCCGTGCTGCCACTCGGCGTTGTTCAAAATGTTGTCCCAGGCGAGCGCCGCGTTTGACCGCCACGGGTCGATGCGAGCCCCGGAGACGATCAGTGAAGCGATCTCGCTGAACGGCTTTCCCCAGAATGGCGAGTTCGTGTCGAACACGAAATTGGCCCAGCCGAAGAAACGTCGCCAGGCGACCACCTCGTCGTTCTGCACCTCGGCGCGGCCGAGAAATCCCAACGAGACATAGGCTGTCGAGCCTGGCCTGCGTTGCTCGATCCAGTCAGGCAGCGGTGTGCGCGGTGTCACAGAACTGCGCTTGGCGATGTCGAAGACGACGCTTTCGGCGCCGCGCGTCACGGTGACGAGGTTTGGCGTGACGGCGATCTGGCCATTGCCAAGGGTGACGGTCGCCGCCACGACGGCGTTTTCACGCACCGTTTCAGGCACCGCAGGAGCGGATTGGCCCGACGGGGCGGCCGGGGTCTCGGCAGTTGGCGCACCAGGCGCCATGAACGAATCCTGCGACGACTTGTTGGTCGCGATCGCCGGTGCCGGCGCTGCCTCGACCTGCCGCTCGATGACGGCCATCTGCTTGGCCACCCAGTCGGGATCTGGATTGGATCCCAGCTTGGAGAAGCGGGAGTAGTCGATCGTCAGATGATTGTCCTTGAATTCGATGTCGGGCCGGATTTCGTAAGACACCCAGTCGGCGAGATACGCGCCGGCAAGGTTCCAGTTCGCCTTTTCGACAACGCTGGCGACCGAGAAGAACCACGAACAATAGAAGGTGTAGAGAATGCAAAGAAGCATGCCGATCGGAGTGGCATAGCGCTTCCACAGCGAGCGCCGGAAAGCGTCCGGGTGGCGAGCGGCGATGTCGTTGATGGCATCGGCATTCATCGCTTTACTCTCCGCGCCCGTATGCGAACGCCTGCCGGCCGACAAGACGATGTCTTAGCCATGCCGAAAGCTGGTCGACGGCGACAATCGTGCAGAACAGCAGGAAGACGATGGCGATGGTCTTGGCCTCATGGCCCCGGCCGATCGAAAGACGCAGGGATTCGCCGATACCGCCGGCGCCGACGGCGCCAAGTATGGTCGAAGCGCGCACATTGATCTCGAAGCGGAGCAGGAAATAGCTGATGAAGTTTGGCAGGACCTGGGGCACGATGCCAAACCACACCCGCTCGACCCAATTGGCGCCCACGGCGCGCAAGCCTTCTTCAGGTTTCATGTCGGCATTTTCGACGACTTCGAAGAACATTTTGCCGAGCGCGCCGACGGTATGGATGCTGACCGCAATGATCGCAGGAATCGGTCCTAACGAGAAAATCGCCAGGAAAAAGCCGGCAATGACAATTTCCGGAAAGGCGCGGACGATTTCAAGGAAGCGGCGCGTAGCGAAACGGAGCCAGCGGCTGGCCGTGATATTGCCTGCAGCGAAGAAGCAGAGCAGGAAGCCGAATGTGGCGCCCACCAGCGTCGAAAACAGGGCGATGTTCAGCGTCTCGATCATCCGGTGGAAATACTCCGGAATGTAGATGCTCTGGGTCAGGTAGGCCCGGCCTTCCGGGTAATCGAACTTGAGGCTGCCGTCGTCATAGGGGGACGGCAGGTCGAACAGCGCGCGCACCGGATCGAACCAGTCGCGCGGCTTCAACTCGGCGAAAAAGTCGGCGACGTAGGGAAGGCGATCGAAGAACTTTCCGGCGTTGGTTTCGTTGGCGAACCAGAGCGAGCCAGAGAGTGCAAGAAACAGGAAAACCAGGCCGCCGATCGTGTAAAGGCGCCGGCGGGCGGCAAGATCGCGCCAGTGCCGCTCGACGGTGGCTCCCTCCGGTGAAAGCGCGGGCGCGCGGTAAACGTCGGTCGCACTCATCGATAGATCCCCGGCCTCTGATGCGGCAACGCCGCCGGCGGCACGTGGCCCCGGCGGCGTTGTGGCAGTCTGCTTTACGAGCCGATCTTCGCCTTACGGGCGTCGATAATCGGCTGGTAGAATTCCGGGGTAACTGGCGAATAGCCCTTGTAATCGCCGCCTTGAATTGCCGAGAAACAGGCCGGATCGGTTTCCGGGAGCTTGGTCAGGAAGTCGGTGATCTTCTGCCTGGTGTCGGCGTCGATCGAAGTACGCAATACCAGCGGGCCGTTCGGGATCAGCGGCGACTGCCACAATTCGACGAGGTCGTCCATCTTGAGGACGCCCTTGTCGACCATCTTGCGCAGATTGCCCGAGCTGTAGCCGTCGTTGAAGTCGCCGACGCCGGAGGCCCAGGTGGTGCCGGCATCGAACGTGCCCTTCAGGACTTCAAGGACAAGCTGTTCATGGCCGCCGCCGAAACCGGTCGACGCGAAGTAGCTCTTCACATCCATGCCGATGTCCTTGGGCAGTGACGTGACCGGGATCAGGTAACCAGAAGTCGAATCGGGATCGGCGAAACCGAGCTTCTTGCCCTTCATGTCGGCGAGCGTCTTGATGCCGGAATCAGCACGCGCGACCATGACCGCACGGTAGCCGGTCGAACCGTCGGTCTGGATCGTCGTCAGGACCGGTTGAACCGCGTCCTTGTTTTCGAGATAAACCTTGGCGTAAGCGGAAGCGCCGAGCTCGGCAAAGTCGAGCGTGCCGCCGAGCAGGCCCTGGATGACGCCGTCGTAGTCAGCGGCCGGGAACAGCGAAACTTTTTCCACGCCGAGGACTTGCTTGATGTGGTCGGCGAAGCACTGGTAGTTGCGCAGGCGGTCGGCTTCGTTCTCGCCGCCCAGAATGCCGACGCGGAATTCCTTCAGGTCCTGTGCCTGGACCGCGCCCATCGCCATGGCGAGGATGGAAACGGCACCGAAAAGTATTTTTCTAAACATTTCGCGTCTCTCCTGTTGGTTCCGGCGTCGCGCCGGAAGCGTTCGAATATTGACGGCGCCTTTTTATGCCCGGCCTTGATGCGGACTGGTGGTCCAGGCGCTCATTCCCCGTCTGCTTTCGTATACTCGTATACCGGTATCCACTTGCCGGGATCGTTGGAGCTAGTAGCCGGGAAATGCCGGCTCTAGCGGTCCGGCGGATGCGGCGATCTTTTGCTTGATGGCGACACTGGTCGAGGTGATCGCCTCGGAGATTTCGCCGCCATTGCTGTCGGCGCCGTAGACCATGCGCACGGCCTCGCGGTTGAGCTCTTCGGGCGGTCCGTCGAACACCACCTTGCCGGCGGCCATGCCGATGATGCGGTCGCAATAGGTGCGCGCGGTATCCAGCGTGTGCAGATTGGTGACCACGGTGAGGCCCTCGCGCAGATTGATGTCCTGCAGCGAATCCATCACCACCTTGGCGTTGAGCGGGTCGAGCGAGGCGATCGGCTCGTCGGCGAGGATGACTTTCGGCTGCTGCATCATGGCACGGGCAATCGCAACGCGCTGCTGCTGGCCGCCGGACAAGGTGCCGGCCGGCTGCAGCGCCGTGCGGGCGATGTCGAGACGTTCGAGCGCGGCGATCGCCTCGGCCCGTTCCTCGCGGGAGAAGACACCGAGCAGATTGACAACGGTCGAACGGTGATTGAGCCGGCCGAGCAGCACGTTGGTCAGCACGTCAAGGCGCGGCACCAGGTTGAATTGCTGAAAGATCATGGCGCAGTCGCGCTGCCAGCGCCTGAGCAGCGAGCCGCGCAGGCTGGAGACTTCGGCGCCGTCAAAGAAAATCGAGCCCTGGCTGGGATCGATGAGGCGGTTAATCATGCGCAAAAGCGTCGACTTGCCGGCGCCCGAGCGGCCGATGATGCCGACCATCTGGCCGTGAGGGATCGAGATGTCGACATTGCTGACGGCGGTGTTCCTGCCAAACCGACGGGTGACGCCGCGGATTTCGAGCGTGGCTGAGGCTGCTGACATAGGCAAGTTCCAGTCCAGTCGCGTTTCGAAGGTCTGTTAACCTTGGCTAGCGCAGCCGCGTGAAACCGCGGTGTCGGATTGATGTCAGTTTTGTTACCGTCCACAGGCTGGAAAGGGCGAGCCAGCGGCCGCAGTTCGATCAAGTGAATGGTGAATGGTGAATGGTGATAAGAACGGCTTCCCTGCCGCCATTCACTATTGACCATTCACCAACTGCCGTATTTTTCCAGAAATGCTTCCGCCGAAAGCGCGCGAAAATCGTCGAGTGCGGCGCGCAGGCGGGCGTGGTCCCAATCCCACCAGGCAAGTGCCTGATAGCGTTCCGCCGTGCGGCGGTCGAAGCGTTCGCGGATCGGTTTGGCCGGCACGCCGCCGACGATGGTGTAGGGCGCGACGTCCTTCGACACCACGGCGCCGGCGCCGACCGTCGCACCATCGCCGACGCTGACGCCGGGCAGGATGGTCGAGCCGTGGCCAAGCCAGGTGTCGTGGCCGATGGTGGCCCGTTTGGCGCGGCGCTGCGCAAAGAATTCGCTCTCGTGCTCGGCGTCGTCCCAATAGTCAGAGGCGCGATAGGTGAAGTGGTGCAGCGTCGGCCGCCAGGTCGGATGGTTGGTGGCGTTGATGCGCACACTGGCGGCGATGTTGGCGAATTTGCCGATCGTCGCGCACCAGGCGCTGCAGTCCCGCATCATGTAGGAATAGTCACCGAGCGTACTTTCCGAAAGCCGGCAGCGTTCGGCGATCTCGGTCCAGCGGCCGAGCATCGAGTTGTCGACTTCCGCCGTTTCGTGGACCAGCGGCGTTTCCGACAGTTTTCTGGTCATGCGGCGATTTTCCCGGCGGCAAAAGCGGTCACGTCGATGACGCGGTCGGCCACTGCCTCGCGCACGTCGTGATCGTGGAAGATGCCAAGCAGGGCGACGCCGGCCGCCTTTTTGGCCGCGATCAGCGCAATCACCACGTCACGGTTGCTGGCGTCGAGCGAGGCTGTCGGCTCGTCGAGCAGCAGGATCGGGTGCTCGGTGATGAAGCCGCGCGCGATGTTGACGCGCTGTTGTTCGCCGCCGGAAAAGGTCGCCGGCGGCAGCATCCAGAGCTTTTCCGGCAGGTTGAGCTGCGCCAGCAAGGCGCGCGCCTTGCTGCGCGCAACCTCACGGTCCTCGCCGCGTTCGACCAGCGGTTCGGCGACGACATCCAGCGCCGAGACGCGCGGCACTGTGCGCAGGAACTGGCTGACATAGCCGATCGTGAGGCGGCGCACGGCAAGAACCGTGCGCGGACTGGCCGTCGCCAGATCGATGAGCCCGTCCCCGTGCTGGACAATAATCTGGCCTGCATCGACAGCGTAGTTGCCGTAGAGCATCTTCAGGATCGAACTCTTGCCGGCGCCGGAGGGGCCGCCGAGCACGGCGCATTCGCCGCTCCTGATCGAGAACGACACGCCGGCGACGACCGGCAGTTTGATGCCGTCACGCAGATGCATGGTGAAGCTCTTGGCGACATCGGAGACGACGAGCGGGGTAGCCATTATCACACCTGCAGAATGGAAGAAACGAGAAGCTGGGTGTAGGGCGCGCGGGGATCGTCAAGCACGCGGTCGGTGAGGCCGCTTTCGACGACGCGGCCGTCCTTCATCACCATCATGCGTTGCGACAGCAGACGCGCCACCGCAAGGTCGTGGGTGACGACGATCGCCGCGAGACCGAGATCGGTGACCAGGCCGCGCAACAGGTCGAGCAGGCGCGCCTGCACCGAGACGTCGAGGCCGCCGGTCGGCTCGTCCATGAACACCAGCCGCGGCCCGGTGACGAGGTTGCGGGCGATCTGCAGGCGCTGGCGCATGCCGCCGGAAAAGGCGCGCGGTTCGTCGTCGATACGGTCCTCGTCGATCTCTACGCGCGACAGCCAGTCGACGGCGGTAGCGCGGATTTTCCCATAGTGGCGGTCGCCGACCGCCATCAGCCGCTCGCCGACATTGGCGCCGGCCGACACCGTCATGCGCAGCCCGTCGGCGGGGTTCTGGTGGACAAAACCCCAGTCGGTGCGCATCAGGAAGCGGCGCTCGGCCTCGCTCATGCGGTAAAGCTCGCGAAACTGGCCGTCGCGCATGCGGTAGCTGGCGGTGCCGGAACTCGGCAGCAATCTGGTCGACAGGCAGTTGAGCAGCGTCGTCTTGCCGGATCCGGATTCGCCGACCACTGCCAGCACCTCGCCCGGCCACAGGTCGAAGCTGACGTTCTCGTAACCTATGCGCGAACCGTAGAACTTGGACAGCGCGGAGACGCGCAGCAGCCGCTCGTCGCTCATTGCGCCGGCTCCGTTTTTTCCAGGGCAGGAGGGGTTTCAGGCGCAAGGTGGCCGCGATGGCCTTGCTCGCGCCGCTTCTCGCAATGGTCGGCATCAGAGCAGACGAACATGTGGCCGCCATGGTCGTCGAGGATGACCTCGTCGAGATAGACGTTTTCGGCCGCGCACAGTGCGCAGGGCTGGTCGAAGGTCTGCACCTCGAACGGATGGTCCTCGAAGTCGAGGCTGACTACGTCGGTAAAAGGCGGCAGCGCATAGATGCGCTTTTCGCGGCCGGCACCAAACAGTTGCAGAGCCGGCGAACGGTGCATTTTCGGGTTATCGAACTTCGGCGTCGGCGACGGGTCCATCACATAGCGACCCTCGACCTTGACCGGGTAGGCATAGGTGGTGGCGATGCGACCGTGTCTGGCGATGTCTTCGTAGAGTTTTACATGCATGAGGCCGTATTCCTCCAGCGCATGCATTTTGCGCGTTTCCGTCTCGCGCGGCTCGAGGAAGCGCAGCGGCTCGGGAATCGGCACCTGATAGACCAGCACCTGGCCTGCGGTCAGCGGGTGCTCGGGGATGCGGTGGCGGGTCTGGATGATGGTCGCCTTCGCCGTGTCGGTGGTGACGGCGACATTTGCGACCTTCTTGAAGAAGGCGCGGATCGAAACCGCATTGGTGGTATCGTCGGCGCCCTGGTCGATGACCTTCAGCACATCGTCGGGGCCGATGATCGAGGCGGTAACCTGGACGCCACCGGTGCCCCAGCCATAGGGCATCGGCATTTCGCGTGAGGCGAACGGCACCTGATAGCCGGGAATGGCGATGCCCTTGAGGATCGCGCGGCGGATCATCCGCTTGGTCTGCTCGTCGAGATAGGCGAAGTTGTAGGTTGCGATATCGGTCGGTTGTGCGGTCATTCCGCGGCCTCCCTTTTTTCTTCGACCTTGCCGGCATTCTCGCGGGCGTCGTGCTCGGCGCGCATGCGGCGCACCAGGTCGAGCTCGGCCTGGAAGTCGACATAGTGCGGCAGCTTGAGGTGCTCGACGAAGCCGGTCGCCTGGACATTGTCGGAGTGCGAGATGACGAATTCCTCGTCCTGGGCAGCGGCGACGACATCTTCGCCGAATTCGGTTGCACGAAGCGCGCGGTCGCAGAGCGCCATGGCCATTGCCTTGCGCTCGCTCTGGCCGAAGACGAGGCCGTAGCCGCGGGTGAATTGCGGCGGCGCCTTGGCGGAGCCCTTGAACTGGTTGACCATCTGGCACTCGGTGACACGCGCAGTACCCAGCGGTACGGCGAATGGCAGCTCCGGCACGTCGAGTTCCAGCTCGACCTCGCCGATGCGAACCTCGCCGACGAACGGATGGTTGCGGGCATAGCCGCGCTGAGTGGAATAGCCGAGCGCCAGCAAAAAACCCTCGTCGCCGCGTGACAGCGCCTGCAGGCGGATGTCGCGCGCCATCGGGAATTCCAGCGGCTCGCGGGTGATGTCGCCCGGGATATGGTCCTGCGGCATGTCGCCGTCGGGCTCGATCAGGCCTTCGCGGGCGAGGATGGCGGAGACACGCGGCATGGCGTCCGCGTCGCTGGCGCGCTGCAGCGGCTCGGCGACGTCGCCGCCGGCGGCGAGTTCGGGATCGAGCAGCCGGTGGGTGTAGTCGAAGGTCGGGCCGAGAAGCTGGCCGCCGGGAAGATCCTTGTAGGTCGCCGACACGCGCCGCTCGACCAGCATCGCCCCGGTGTCGATCGCCCTGGTGTAGCCGAAGCGCGGCAGCGTGGTGCGATAGGCGCGAACCAGGAAGATCGCCTCGATCATGTCGCCGCGCGCCTGAACGATGGCCAGCGCCGCCAATTCACGGTCGTAGAGCGAACCTTCGCTCATCACCCGGTCGACGCCGAGCGCCAGCTGCTCGACGATCTGGTCGAGGCGAAGCGCCGACACGGAACGGTCGCCGCGGCGGCGGTCGGCGAGAAGGGCGTGGGCGTTGGCAATAGCCGCTTCACCGCCTTTTACTGCGACATACATATCACGCCTCCATCGTCTTGATGCGCGTCGTGCGCGGCAGGCAGGCAACGCCTTCCGGGGCGGCTAGGATAATGTCGACACCACGGGGGAAACGCTGATTGTTCTGCTTCCATTGTTCGACGAAGTGGCGCGGCATCTGCGCCGGCGCGATTGTCGCGGTTGTTTCGATGCCAGGACCTTCGAGCAGCAGCGGCGCGCCTGAGACGAGATCGCTGACCTGCAGGATCAGCGTCGTCGAGCGGTCGGGATAGTCCTGGGTGCCTTGTGAAAAGCCGTCGAGCGCCATCATCTCGGCCGGCGTGGCGATCAGCGCGAAATGCGCATCGGCTGGCGTGTGGGCCAGTGGCGCGCCGGTGTGGAAGCCGAGCCAGGATTTCACCGCTGCTGGGGCCTGCAAAACGAGATCGAGCCAGAGCGGCGTGTCGTTGTCGCACAGCGCCAGCGCGATGGCGCCCGCGGTGGCCGACAGCGGCGCCGGCGGGCGGGCAAAGACCGGCAGAGGCTGCAGGGTGCCCGGCCGCGCCATTGCGTCCATCACGGCGCGGAACACCGTCTGGGCGTCGAACACCGGATCGGCAAAGCCGCCCTCGATCGCCTGGGTTGCGATATCCATCAGTCTTCTCCGCGTACCATGGTGAAGAAATCGACCTTCGTCGCCGCCGTCTCGGCGCGCCGCCGCTCACGTCGGCTGGCCAGTGCGGCCTGCAGCGGTGCAATGAGTTTGCTCTCGACCTCGTTGCGGCTTGTGGGATCCTGCCAGAGCGCGTCGGCGATCGCCGCCAGTTTTGCTTTCCGCTTGTCACGGCCCAGCGCGTAGCAGTGGCCGACTTCTCCCGAGGCAAGCCGCACCGTCGCGCGGGTGACTGTCGCTTCGCCGACGTTGAACGGCGCGCCGCCGCCGCCGATGCGGCCACGCACGGTGACCAGGCCGGTTTCGGGGCCGCGCAGGAGTTCTGCTTCCGAAGGCAGGCCGGCTTCGATCCAGAGGCGGACGATATCGTCGCCGGTCGATTGCGCCAGCGTCGCCATGACGGCCTTGCGCTCAAGCTGCTGATCACGCGCTTCCTGTCCTCGCATGGTTAACATTCCCTTGCATCGAAAATTCGTCTATTGATATAGACAATTATACAAATTATATCTATTTTCTAATGCGTGTCCATGACGGATGGATGACAGCGCGAAAAAGATCGGGGCAAAGAGATGATCGGTCAGCAGATGGCCAGCAGCTTGGAGCGGCGCAGCGGCGTCTCGCTGTGGCGGCAGATCGCCGACCAGATCCTGCATTCGATCGCCGTTGGCGACTTTGCCGAGAATGCTGCGTTGCCACCGGAAGTTGCACTGGCCGAGCGCTATGGCGTCAACCGCCATACGGTGCGCAGCGCCATCGCCGCACTGGTGCAGGATGGCGTGCTCAGGGCCGAACAGGGGCGCGGCACCTTCGTGCTGTCGCGCAAGCGGCTGTCCTATCCGATCGGCGCGCGCACCCGTTTTTCGGAGGGCTTGCAAGGGCAGGCGTCGGAGCGCCGCAGCGTGCTGCTCGAATCGGCGGTCGAGCCGGCCAGCCGGCGCGTCGCCGAAGGGCTGGGGCTTGCCAGGGGTTCGACTGTCATACGCCTCGAGACGCGCGGCGAAGCCGATGGGCAACCGGTCTCGCGTGCCACCGGCTGGTTCGATGCGGCTCGCTTCGCCGGCATCGATGCCGCCATGGCCGAAACCGGATCGGTGACCGCCTCATTCCAGCGTTTCGGCATCGGTGACTATCTCAGGCAATCGACGGTGCTGTCGGCCCGCCATGCGGACGCCGCCGACCTTGCCGATCTTAATCTGCAGCCCGGCGCCATCGTGCTGGTCACGGTCGCCGTCAATGTCACGCCGGACGGCCAGCCGATCCAGTTCGCCGAAACGCGGTTTCCGGCCGAGCGGGTCGAGCTCAAGATATCGGCGCTTTAGGTCCGATCTTATCCGACCTGGATGACTGCCTTGATCAGGCCGGATTTCGCATGCGCCCAGCGGGCGAGGTCGCGCGGTGTATCCGAAAGCGTCGTGCGATGGGTGACGAGCTTTGCCAGCGGCACAGCACCATCGCGGATCGAGGCAGCGACATGGTCGAAGTCGGCGCGCAGCGCGTTGCGGCTGCCGATCAGCGTCATCTCGCGCTTGTGGAATTCGGGATCGGAAAAGACGATGTCGTCCTTGACGACGCTGACCAGGACCAGCGTTCCGCCATGCGCGACATGGGCGAAGGCCGACTGCACGGACTGAGTGTTGCCGGTGGCATCGAAAATCACGTCAAAACCTTCGCCGTTGGTCGCCTCGCGCACCAGATCGGTCGCAGACTGCCGCGAACCGTCGAGGGTGGCGAAGCCGAGTTCGCTTGCAGCAAAACCCAGCCTCTCCGCACTCATGTCGAGCAGCGTTACGTCGAGGCCGGCGATGCGGGCAAACAGCGCTGTGCCGAGGCCGATCGGCCCGGCGCCGATGACCAGCGCGCGCGCGCCGGGATCAGCCAGCGAGCGCCGCACGGCATGCGCCCCGATCGCCAGGAATTCGACGGCGGCGGCATCGGCCAGCGACAGGCCGTTGGCCGGGTAAAGATTTTGCGCCGGCACCAGGATCCGTTCGCACATGGCGCCGTCGCGGTGGACGCCGAGCACTTCGATCCTGACGCAGCAATTCGGCTTGCCTTGCCGGCAGGCGATGCATTTGCCGCAGGCGAGATAAGGATTGATGATCACCGGCTCGCCCACAGCCAGATCGACGCCTTCGCCGGCCTCGATCACGGTGCCGGAGACCTCGTGACCCATGATGCGGGGATAGGCGAGGAACGGATGTTTGCCCTCGAAGATGTGATAGTCGGTGCCGCAGATGCCGACATGACTGACCGCGACCAGCGCCCAGCCCGGCGGTGGTGTGCTCGGCGCCGGGCGGTCTTCCACAACAAGATCGCCGGGCGAACGGCAGATGACGGCTTTCATGCTTTGATCCAGTCGGTTCATGGCACCGCCGGCCCGATCGCCGGGCCGGCGGTTGTTAAGATGGTCTACTTGCCGCGGCGGCGCAGGCCGTCGAAATAGACGATGACGATGATCAGCACGCCGGTAATGATGCGCTGCCAGAAGGCATTGACGTTCAAGAGATTGGCGCCGTTGTTGATAGTGGCGAGGATGAAGGCGCCGAGCAGCGGTCCGTGCACCGAGCCGACGGCCCCGAACAGCGAAGTGCCGCCGATCACCGACGAGGCGATCGCCTGCAACTCCCAGCCCTCGGCCTGCGTCGGATTGCCGATGCCGATGCGCGAGGCAAGCAGCACGCCGACAAAAGCCGCACAGAGGCCCGACAGCGTATAGGCCATGTAGATGGTGCGCTGGACGTTGACGCCGGACAGACGCGATGCCTCGGCGTTGGAGCCGACCGAGAACAGATACCGGCCCCAGCGGCTGTGATGCAGGAAGATGTAGGCAGGGATGCCAACCAGGATCACCATCCAGAACAGATTGGGGACGCCGAGGAACGAGCTGCGCGAAAACAGCTGGAAGGCGTCGTTGTTGATCGAGATCGAGTTGCCGTTCGTCATCAAAAGGCCGATGCCGCGCAGCGAGGTCAGCGTCGCCAGCGTGATGATGAAGGGCGGCAGGCCCATCTTGACGATGCCAAAACCGTGGAACAGGCCGATGGCGACGCCGACCAGCAAGGTGATCAGGATGGCGAGGTAAATCGGCACGCCGGCATTGATCAGCATCGCCACGATGACGGTGGCGAAGCCAACCACGGCGCCGACGGAAAGGTCGATACCGCCGGTGATGATGACGAAGGTCTGGCCGACCGCCAGGATGGCGATCATCGAACCTTGCCGCAGCAGGTTCGAGATGTTGTTGGCAGAGGCGAAGCTCGGCGTCGCCACCGACAGGATGATCCACAAAAGAACCAGCAGCGCCAGCAGTGTCAGCCCGAACAGGGCGTTGTAGTTGCGTTTCGGCCTTTCGGCCGGTATCGCCTCGGTGCTCATATCTGTCCTCCCGGTTTTTCTTGTTTCTCGGCCAGCGCCTGGGTGAGGATCTCCTCATGGTCGGCAGTGTGGAAACCATGAGTGGCCACCAGTTTGCCGCGCCGGAACACATGCAGCGTGTCGGCGAGTTCATAGACCTCGGGCAGGTAGGACGAGATCAGGATGATGCCGGCGCCCTTGGACAACAGTTCGCCGAACAGGCGGTAGATCTCGGCCTTGGTGCCGACATCGACGCCAACTGTCGGCTCGTCGAAGATGAACAGCTTGGCGCCGTGCGCCAGCCATTTGCCGATGACGATCTTCTGCTGGTTACCGCCGGACAGGCTGGAGGCGAGCGCGTTGCGCGTCGGCGTCTTGATCCTGAGATTGGCGATCTGGCGATCCGCCTCGGTCTTCTCCTGTGCGCTGGAGATCAGCAGATTGCTGGAGATGCGCTTGTAGATCGGCAGATTGAGATTGAGGCCGACCGGCAGGTTGAGGCAGAGGCCCTGGTCACGGCGGCTTTCCGGCGCCAGCGCCATGCCGAGCCTGATAGCGTCATGCTCGGAGTTGACCTGAACCTCCTTGCCCTCCCAGAGGATCTGGCCGGCCGACTTGCGGTGACGCCCGTAGAGCGTGGTGACGAACTCGCTGCGCCCGGCACCGATCAGGCCGTAGAGCCCGACGATTTCGCCGGCACGGACCGTCATCGAGACATTTTCGAAGCCCTTGCCGGAAAGATTTCGGGCTTCGAACAGCGTCGCGCCCGGGGTAAAATGCTCCTTGTGATAGACTTGCTCGATCGAGCGGTTGATCATCATCTTGACCAGCTCGGCGTCGTTGGTCTCGGCGATATTCCTGGTGCCGACAAGCGTGCCGTCGCGCAGCACCGAGACGCGGTCGGCGAGCTCGAACACCTCTTCCATGCGGTGGCTGATGTAGATGATGGTGACGCCTTCGCCCTTCAGCCGGCGGATCAGCGTGAACAGCTGGTCGGCTTCCTTGCGGGTGAGATAGGCAGTCGGTTCGTCGAAGATCAGGAACTTGGTGCCGCGCACGGTGGCGCGGGCGGCGGCGATCAGCTGCTGCTGGCCTATGGTCAGGTCACCCAGCACGACATGCGCCGGCAGATCGAAGCCGAGATCGTCGATGATCTTCTGCGCTTCCCTGACCATGGCCCGCTGCTGCAGGATGCCGAAGCGGGAATCCTCCTCGCCGAGGAACATGTTGGCCGCGACAGTGAGATGGCGGCACAGAACGACCTCCTGGTGCACGGCATTGATGCCGAGCGCCATCGCCTCATGCGGCGTCGCCAGCGCTGCCGGCTTGCCCTCCCAGATGACGTCGCCGGAGGTGCGCGGCATGACGCCGGTCAAAAGCTTGATCAGGGTGGATTTGCCGGCACCGTTCTCGCCGACAATGGCGTGGATTTCGCTGGCCTTGAAGGCGAGGTTAACCGGCTTCAGCGCGTGCGTGCCGGGATATCGCTTCTCCAGGCCCTTGAGTTCGAGGATCGTCCTGCCCGGTTCCAGCGTTGGGGCCGGATGCAGTTCCTGCGCCGTCGACGTCATGACAATCCCTCCCAGATTGGCCTCACGAGTGGCACGAGTGTGGGTCGTTTCCGGGACAAAAAGCCCCGGAAACGGTGCGCCAATGCCGGTGCTCAGTCGAGCTTCGGATTGAGCAGCGCGTCGATCTTCGGATCTTTCATGTTAGCCTTGGTGACGAGGTTGGCGCCGGTGTCGACATTGGCCTCGACCTTCTCGCCCTTCGAGGCAGCGAGCGCCGTCTTGATGCCGTCATAGCCCATCCGGTACGGATCCTGCACGACGAGGCCGGAAATGACGCCGTCATTGAGGAACTTGACCAGCTTCTCGTCGCTGTCGAAACCGATCAGCCCGACCTTGCCGGCAAGGCTGTTCTCGGCGATCGCCTGACCGACGCCCTGCGCCATGATCAGGTTGGAGGCGAAGATGCCCTTGAGGTTCGGGTTGGCGGTGATCAGGTCGGTTGCGATGTTGAGGCCGGTGGTGGCCTGGCCGTCGGCGTATTTGTCGGCAATGAGCTTGAGGCCGGGATATTTGGCGGCAAGCTGTTCCTTGAAGCCCTGGGCGCGCTGCTCGAGCGAGCCGGCACCCGGAAGCGCGGTGATCAGGGCGACGTCGCCCTCGATTTTGCCGCCATTGGCTTCGCCGATCGCGGCGGCCAGCCCGTCAGCGGCGACGCGGCCGCCCTGGATATTGTCCGTGGTCAGGAACGAGGTGAAGGCCTTGGAGTCGGCGCCGGAGTCGATGCCGATGATCTTGACGTTGGTGGCTGCCTCATCGATCGGCTTGCCGAGCGCCTTAGCCTCGGTTGGTGCGATGACCACGGCAGCCGGGTTGCCGGCGACGGCGTTTTCAAGGATCGAGATCTGGCCGTTGACGTCGGTCTCCGCCTGGGCGCCGAGTTCCGGCACGTTGACGCCGAGGTCCTTTCCGGCCTTGCGGGCGCCGGCCAGGACGATCTGCCAGTAGAAAGAGGTGGTGTCCTTGACGATGATCGGGATGGTTACGTCCGCCGCCGAAGCCGGCGCCGAATGCATCACGCCGGCAAGCATCGAGGCGGCGGCGAGTGCCACGAATGCGCGGCGGTTGAGAATGCTGGTCACGAATTTCATTAGACTTCCTCCCTAAGTCGCCCGGTGAACGTAGCGGAAGCTCGGTTTGGATAGGCGTTGCCCAAACGGAACTTTATCAATAAAAAACATTTACCGCATTTTGATAGTGCATCGGTCCGGTCGACGCAAGCGGTGTTGTATCGTCCTGCGTATGCCTCGACCGGAAGGGAGTGCCGGTGCTCATTGCCAAACCCCCTCCCCGAAAAGGTATGGAATATTAATTCCATCTTCCGGTCAAGATAGAATATTCATTCTTTTTTTGAGGCGTACGGTGGAGCGCCTCCTGATCGCACCGCCCGCCGTTCAACCAGCGAAGGCCGCTACGCATCAGCCGAGTTTCTGAACGACCGTGTAGGGATCATATTTGGCGAATTCTGTTTCGGGCACCTGGATGTCGAGCAGTTGCAGATTTCGCGCCAGATTGGCCGGTTTGGCGGTGCCCGTCAGCACAGAAGCCACCACAGGCTCGTGCAGCGGGAACTGGAACGCCGCCGCGGCAAGCGGGTAGCCGCCCTCGGTGGCGATTTTTTCCATGGCGCCGACGCGGTCGAGAATGTCCTGGGTGGCCGGCAGGTAGTCGAAATGCGCACCCGGCACCGGACCGGTCGCCAGGATGCCCGAGTTGAAGACGCCACCGATGATCAGCGAGGTCTGCCGTTGCCGGCAAAGCGGCAGCAATTCGGCTTCGGCGGTGCGGTCGAGCAGCGAATAGCGGCTGGCGAGCAGGATGCAGTCGAGCGGCGCCTGGCGCAGCACATCGAGACAGATCTGCACCTCGTTGACGCCAAGGCCGTAGGCGGAAATGACCTTGTGCGACTTCAGCTCTTCCAGCGCCTTCAGCCCGCCATCCATAAACTGGCGGAAATGCAGCTTCGTTTTCTCGACGCCATGCGTATAGACGCCGATGTCGTGAACGAACAGGATGTCGATTCGATTGAGGCCAAGCCGCGCATAGCTGAACTCGACGGAGCGCATGATGCCGTCGTAGGAATAGTCGTAGTCGGGCGTAAAGGGCAGCGGATCAACATAGGAATGGTCCGGAATCCGGTCTTCCGGCACCGGCCGCAACAGGCGCCCGACCTTGGTCGACAGCACGTAAGAGTCCCGCGGCTTGTCGCGCAGGAAATCGCCGAAGCGGCGTTCCGAAAGGCCGAAGCCGTAGAACGGCGCGGTATCGAAATAGCGCAAGCCGGCATCCCAGGCGACCTGAAGCGTCTGCATCGCCGTCTCGCGTGGACAGGCTCGGTAGAGCCCGCCGACCGCCGCGCCGCCGAAGCTGACCTCGGTTATTTCCAGCGCGGTGCTGCCGACACGGCGTTTCTTCATGCAAAACCTCCCACCGGCCATTTGCCGGCCCCGTCCATGTCTCAAGTCAGTTGGTGGCTGTTCTAGAGGGTCGCTCCAAGGTGCCACGGCACGAACTCGTTGTCGCCGTAGCCGAACTCCTCGCTCTTGGTCTTGCGGCCGGAAGCCGTCTCGACGATCAGCTCGAAAATCTCGCGGCCCATGCCGGCAATGGTCTTTTCGCCCGAGGCGATGACGCCGCAATTCACGTCCATGTCCTCTTCCATCGTGTGGTACATGGTCGAGTTGCTGGCGACCTTGATCGACGGTGTCGGCCGGCAGCCGAAGCAGGAACCGCGGCCGGTGGTGAAGACGATGACGTTGGCGCCGCCAGCCACCTGGCCGGTGGCGGAAACCGGGTCGTAGCCGGGCGTGTCCATGAACACCAGCCCGTGGCCGGCGACCTTCTCGGCGTAGCCAAAGACGCCGTTGAGCGGCGTCTGGCCGCCCTTGGCGACTGCGCCAAGCGACTTCTCCAAAATGGTAGTCAGGCCGCCGCGCTTGTTGCCTGGCGACGGATTGTTGTCGATGGAGGCGCCATGCTTGGCAACATGGTCTTCCCACCATTTTACATAGCCATCGAGCTTGGCGGCGATCTCCGGGGTCGCCGCGCGATAGGCGAGCAGATGCTCGGCGCCGTAGATTTCCGTCGTCTCGGAAAGGATGCCGATGCCGCCGACGCCGGCCAGGATGTCGACGGCGGCGCCCAGCGCCGGATTGGCGGTGATGCCGGACATGCCGTCGGAGCCGCCGCATTGCAGGCCGACGACGATCTCGCTGACCGGGATCGGCTCACGCTCAAGCTTGCCGACCTCCTCTGATATCTCGGCCAGCACGACCAACGCCTTCTCGACCGATTTGCGCGAGCCGCCGGCTTCCTGGATGTTGAAATGGCGCTTTCCCGCGGCGACGCCCTTCTGGCCATAGAGGGTGAGCTGGTTGACCTCGCAGCCGAGACCGACCATCAGCACACCGCCAAAATTCGGGTGACGAGCATAGCCGGCCAGCGTGCGGTGCAGCACCATCATGCCGTCGCCGGTGGCGCTCATGCCGCAGCCCTGGCCGTGAACGATGGGAACGAAGCCGTCGATCCCCGGATATCTGGGCAGCAGCGTCCGGTTCGCCTCGTCGGCGATGGCGTGGCAAACGGTGGCCGAGCAATTGACGCTGGCGAGAACGCCGATGAAGTTGCGCGTGCCGGCACGGCCGTCGGCGCGGCGGTAGCCCATGAAGGTGCGGGCGCGATCGGCCTCTGTGGCGTGCACGGCCTCGCTCGGCGGCACCACTGGCAAACGCCCGGATTCGAAGACCAGATTGTGCGAATGGACATGCTCGCCGGGCGCAATGGCTTCAGTGGCGCGGCCGATCGCCTGGGCGTATTTGACCACGGCCTCGCCGGCGGCAATCGGCTTGATCGCCACCTTGTGGCCGGGTTCGATCAGCGCCGTGGCAACGGCGCCGCCCGGCAGCACCGCGCCGATCTCGATGCGGCCGTTGGCGACCGCGACATTGTCGGCGGAGGACAGAAGAATGCTGTTTGCGGTGTTCACGGGCAGTTTCCTGGGTGTTCCTGGGATCGGCAAGCGATTGACACGCGCCTGTTAACGGTTAATGTCTTTTATCGTGAAAAAACAGTTTTGCGTCAATTGTTTTTTCGTGACGAAGCCGCGCGTTCTTGCGGATGCGCAGAGGACCGGACGCTGGAACCAGGCCTGACTTCCGAAAAGCGATTCCGCTTCCCGGGAGCCTGCGCCAGAAGCATCTGCATATCGCGCTTCAAGCCGGCCGCCGCAAGCGCCGGCGCGCAACGGGGCAGGGGATGTCGAAGAGCAACAACGTCTATAAGGACGCCTACAATCGCGGTTTGCGGCTGCTCGACGAAACGAAAAGCCTGCCGTCGGAGCCCGAGCTGGGCACCCTGCTTGGCGTCAGCCGCACGACGATCCGCACCATCCTTGCGCGCATGGAAGAGACCGGGCTGATCGCCTGGAACAAGCGCAGCAAGACGGTTTTGCGCGTGCCGCGGCCGGACGACTTTTTTCCCGAGGAAGAAACCGACACGCTCTCGCAGATCATCGAGCGCTCCTTCATGCGGCGGCTGCTTGCCGGCGGTGCTGAGCCCGGCATGCAGATCAACGAACTCGAGCTGGCGCGCGAGATCGGCGTTGGCACCACCAGCGTGCGCGAGTTCCTGATCCGCTTTTCCCGTTTCGGGCTGATCGAGAAGCGCCGCAACAGCCATTGGGTGCTGAAAGGCTTTACCCGCGCTTTCGCGCTGGAACTGACCGAAATCCGCGAGATGTTCGAACTGCGCTCGGCCGCCGCCTTCGCCGCGCTGCCGGAAGACAGCCCGGTGTGGGCCGACCTCGACCTGCTGGAGGACGAGCATCGCCTGCTGGCGCGCGAGATCGCCACGCGCTTCAACGAATTCTCGGAACTCGACGAGCGCTTTCACCGGCTGATCCACCGCGCGTCGCACAATCGCTTCATCGTCGATTTCTACGACGTCATCGCCATGATCTTCCACTACCACTATCAGTGGAACAAGGCGCAGGAGCGGGAGCGCAACGAAGTGGCGGTCGCGGAACACCTGGCCTATATCGGGGCGCTCAAATCGCGCGATCTCGGCAAGGTCGACGCCGCCTGCCGCAAGCATCTGAAATCGGCGCGCAATACGCTGTTGACCTCGATCCCGGAGGGCCAGCAACCATAGCGAGCTTTAGGTTGTTGTTTTATGCATGTCGTTATCGCAAAACCGCTGCACACTTTTGCGCGACATGCATTAAAGCGCCGCGTTGCCGCAGTGGTAATTTGGCGATTTTCCGACCGCCGGCCGCGTGCTAGATATCTTGCCGTTGCTGCGTGAAGAGGCAGGCATTTGAATATCCGGCGGAGACGATGGAGCATGCCGGCGGCATTCGCCGCGGCCTATTTGCTGGTGCTCCAGTCGGTGCTTGGCGCATTCGCCTTCGGCATCGGGCCGGATGCTTCGCAACGCGACGCTTTCGGCAACGTCATCTGCACCCATGAGGGCGCGGCGCAGCTTCCAAGCGGCGATCCGCACCAGCAGCACATGCCGGCTTGCTGCATGCCTGGCTGCGGCATGGCTTCGGCTGTCTACGCGCCGCCGCCCGCTGCCGCCACGCTGTCCGGCAATTTTTCCGTCGAAACCGTCGCGTTTGTGCTGCCGGCGTTCAGGCATCTCGACTTTGCCCGCGACCGCTCTCCGTCGAATCCGCGCGCGCCTCCGGTGACGGCCTGATCCGTCCCGGTTCGCCTTGCGGAATTTTTCGCGGGCGAATGCGTTCAACATCGAAACTGTTCGCGACCGGCCGACGGCGCGATTTCTCAGTTCCTGGAGCTATCATGTCTCACACTTTTCGCGCGCGGCTCGGCCGCAACAGCCGCTTCCTGCGCAGCTTCGAGGAGCGACTCGGCGTTACCGTACTCCTCCTCGCCCTGCTGTTCGTCAGCGCCCAGGCCGTTTTCGCGCATGAGTTCAGGGCTGGCGACCTCGAGATCGTGCATCCCTGGTCGCGCGCCACACCGCCTGGCGCCAAAGTGGCCGGCGGCTACTTCACCGTGACCAACACCGGCAGTTCGCCGGATCGGCTGCTGTCGATCTCCTCTGACGTGTCGGACAGGACCGAACTGCACGAAATGGGTGTCAAGGACGGCGTCATGACCATGCGGCCGGTCAGCGGTGGCCTCGAAATCCCGGCCGGCGGCAAGGTCGCGCTGGCTCCCGGCGGTTATCACTTGATGTTTATCGGCCTCAAGCGTCAGCCCAAACAAGGCGAGAAGTTTTCCGCTGCGCTGACCTTCGAAAAGGCTGGCACGGTCGCCGTCGAGTTCGCGGTGGAAGGCATGGGCGAAACGGGCGGCATGCACGACCATGCCAATTGATCCGGCCAGATCCGCTCAATTCAAACTCGAGGAACCATCATGAACAATTATCTTCTGTCGGTCGGCGCGTTTTTCGTCCTGGGGACAAGTGCTGCCTTTGCCCACATTACGCTGGAAGCGCAGGAGGCGGCGGTCGGTTCGACCTACAAGGCCGTCCTGCGTGTGCCGCATGGCTGTGAAGGCAAGGCGACGACCGCCGTGCGCGTGCAGATCCCGGAGGGAGTGATTTCAGTGAAGCCGATGCCGAAGGCCGGCTGGACGCTGCAGGTCAAGAACGGCAGATACGAGAAATCCTATCAGCTCCATGGTCAAGAGGTGTCCAGCGGCGTCAAGGAAGTCAATTGGAGCGGCGGCAGCCTGCCGGACGAATTCTACGACGAATTCGTCTTCCGCGGGACACTGGCGGCGGATCTGCCGGCAGGCCAAACGCTCTACTTCCCGGTGGTGCAGGAATGCGACGGCGCCGCCGAACGCTGGATCGAGATTCCAGCGGCCGGCCAGGATGAGGACGCGCTGGAATATCCGGCGCCCGGCCTCAAGCTTGCGCCGAAGCTATGATTTTTTGGCGGCGCGCCTTGTTCCAAAGAGTGCGCCGCTGTTTTGTGCCGTGACATGAGTGCTGCATCCCTGCTGCGAACGGTCTGCACAACCGGCCGATTTGCGATCTGCCTGCTGGCTGCGATCGTGCTGCTTGCCGCCATTGCCGCGCCAGGTCAGGCCTTCGCCCACGCGGCGCTGGTCACAACGGAGCCGACGGACGGCGCCGTGCTGGCGCAGAGCCCCGCGCAGTTCTCGCTGACCTTCAGCGAGCCGGTGTCACCGCTGATGCTGACCTTGGTGCGGCCCGATGGAACGCCGGTTCCGCTGACATCCTTTCGGCTCAATGGCCTGACGCTCGACATCGACAATCCGCAACGGCTCGGATCCGGCACGCACGTGCTGAGCTGGCGGGTGATCTCCGCCGATGGCCATCCGGTTGGCGGCTCGGTGCTGTTTTCGATCGGCGCGCCGAGTGCGGCGCCGGCCGTCGCCGAAGCTGTCGACCGGGGTCTGAGGTCGGCAATCTGGATCGGCAAGGTCTTTCTCTACGTCGGCCTGTTTCTCGGCGTCGGCGGCGCCTTTGCCATCGCGTGGCTGGCGAAGGGCGGGCGTTCCGGCCGGCGCTTCGTCATCGCCGCGATCCTGTGCGGCCTCGTCGCGGCGCCGTTATCGCTCGGCTTGCAGGGACTGGACGCGCTCGGCGCACCGTTCGTCCGGCTGGCGCAGCCAGGCGTCTGGCAGGCCGGGCTCGGCACCAGCTTCGGCTGGACAGTGCTGGTCGCGCTGGTGGCGCTCGGGCTTGGCCTGCTGTCGCTGGTCGGGCCGCGCGGCGGCGCACAGCTGTTTGCCTTTGCCGGCCTGGCCGGTGTCGGCGCCGCCCTTGCCGCCAGCGGACATGCAAGTGCTGCCGAACCGCAATGGCTGACAAGGCCGATGGTGTTTCTGCACGGCGCCGGCATCGCGTTCTGGGCCGGGGCGCTTGCGCCGCTCGGTCTCACTATCAGGCGGAAGCCGGCCGAGGCCGCGCCTTTCCTGCATCGGTTTTCCCAGGTGATCCTAGCTGTCGTGGCCGTGCTTGCGGCCACCGGCTTCGTGCTGGCTGTCGTCCAGGTGCAGGCGCCCGCAGCTTTGCTCGAGACCGCCTATGGCCGGCTGCTGCTGGTCAAGCTGGCGCTGCTGTTGTTTCTGTTCATTCTGGCCGCCATCAACCGCTGGAAGCTGACCGGTCCCGCGGAAGCGGGAGAGACGGAAGTACAGAAGAGGCTGGTCCGCTCGATCGGCATTGAGATGCTGATCGTTCTGGCGATATTCGGCGTTGCCGCCGGCTGGCGCTTCACGCCGCCGCCACGCGCCCTGGCGATCGCAGCGGCGCAGCCGGCTTCGGTGCATATCCACACGCCGAAGGCGATGGCCGACCTCAGCATCACACCCGGCCATGTCGGGCCGGTTGCCGCCTCGATCGTCATCATGACCGGAGATTTCGGCCCGCTCGACGCTGAACAAGTGACGCTGGTGCTGTCAAAACCCGATGCCGGGATCGAGCCGATCAAGCGCGCGGCGACAAAGCGCGCCGATGGTACTTGGCGTGTCGACGATCTCGTCGTCCTGGTCCCGGGCCGATGGACGGCGCGGCTCGATATTCTCGTCTCGGATTTCGAGATCGTGAAGATAGAGGCGCCGATCTATATCAGGTGATGAGGACCAGCCGGCAGTCTGCGCAACACATTTCGGCGAGGCGGTTGACGCGGCCTTGAAGGCCCGTCATTCATTTCGGCAAGATTGGCATCTCGACAAGAATGGCATCCCAAGAAGAATGGGCACCGCTACAAATCGCGCCTCAACAAAAGATCCGAAAGCAGGGAAGAAACGATGGAAAAAGCCGAAATCGGCCTGATCGGCCTCGGCACGATGGGCTCCAACCTGGCGCTCAACATCGCCGAGAAAGGGCACCGCATAGCCGTTTTCAACCGCACCGCGGCACGCACCGACGCCTTCGTCGAGAATGCCGGGGCGCTGAAGAACATGGTGGTGCCCTGCTACAGTCTGGAGGAACTCGCCGCCGCCATCCGGCCGCCGCGGCCGATCATCATCATGGTGCTGGCCGGCAAGCCGGTCGACGAGCAGATCGCGGCACTGCGCGGCGTGCTGTCGGCCAACGACATCGTCATCGATGCCGGCAACGCCAATTTCCGCGACACGATGCGGCGCTTCTCCGAGCTTTCCGATTCGGGTCTCACCTTCATCGGCATGGGCGTGTCCGGCGGCGAGGAGGGCGCGCGCCATGGACCGTCGATCATGGTCGGCGGCACGGAAGAGTCCTGGAAACGCGTCGAAAAGGTGCTGACCGCCATTTCGGCCAAGTTCAGGGACGAGCCCTGTGCGGCATGGCTTGGCACCGATGGCGCCGGGCATTTCGTCAAGACCATCCATAACGGCATCGAATATGCCGACATGCAGATGATCGCCGAGATCTACGGCATCTTGCGCGACGGGTTAGGCATGGGGCCGAAGGAGATCGCACAGGTGTTTGCCGGCTGGAACAAGGGCCGGCTCAACTCCTACCTGATCGAGATCACCGCCAAGGTGCTGGACGCCGACGATCCGAAGACAGGCAAGCCGGTGGTCGATATCATCCTCGACCGCGCCGGCCAGAAGGGTACCGGCAAATGGTCGGTCATCGAAGCGCAGCAGCTCGGCATTCCGGCCACCGCGATCGAGGCCGCAGTGGCGGCGCGCGTCCTGTCGTCGATCAAGGACGAGCGGCTGGCCGCCGAAAACGCCTATGGCAAAGGCGGCGTGACCACCATTTCCGGAGACAAGGACGCGCTTCTTGGCGATCTCGAACTGGCGCTGTTCGCCGGTAAGATATCAGCCTATGCGCAAGGCTTTGCGGTGATGAGCGGCGCGTCGAAGGAGTTCAACTGGAACCTGCCGATGCCGACCATCGCCAAGATCTGGCGGGCCGGCTGCATCATCCGCTCGCAATTGCTGGACACGATGGCGGAAGCCTTCGGCAGCGGCGGGGCGGCCACCAATCTTTTGATGGCACCGGCCTTCATTGCAATGATGCAGGAGGCGCATCCATCGCTGCGGCGCATCGTGGCAAGGGCGTCGGAAGCCGGCTCGCCGGTGCCGGCGCTGTCGTCGGCGCTTGCCTATTTCGACAGCTATCGCCAAGGCCGCGGCACCTCGAACCTGATCCAGGCGCAACGCGATTTCTTCGGCGCGCACGGCTTCGAACGCATCGACGGGCCGGGCGCTTTCCATGGCCCTTGGGGCAGCGGAGCGGGCGGCTAGCGCCTAATTCCGGCTGTTCGACCCACACCTACGACTTACCGAAAGCTGACATTGCTATTGTCTTTGCCTTGCAAGCGTAGCCTCAAGCACTCCCTAGGAGAGGGTCGTGCGCCAGTGATCAGATCATGTCGTAGTCGCTCTCCAATCCGATAACGACTATTCGGACGCAAGCCGGGAATGGTTCTCAATGTCGATAGCGTGCTATTTGCCTCGGTAGTAGCGTATCAGTGGCTGGTGTACGTCACTATCCGGCTGCATGTGTCGGTTCGTGATGCGGGCAGCGAGGTCGCCGGGTGGCGGGAAGAACTCCTTGTCGATCAAGATGAACTGGGTCTGCCGAAGTTCTCCAGCGTTGAGCTGGTAGAGCATTCGATAGAACCCTTCGAACTGTGCCTTATTCTCCCGCTCGCTGATGTTCTTCATCGGGGAGTCGACGATTAGGAGCTCGGGAAGAGGCGCGTGAAGCTGTGCCGCGATGCGGTGCAGGGCGATCGCGAAGCAGCATTTGAAGAGGGTCTTCTTGCCGCCGCTGCTAAGGGAGGTGAATGTCGAGCGGGTGAGGTCGCTGGGGTCGGCGCTGAGTATCGCCGGGTAGAAGTCGGGCGGGTCCAACTCGACATGGTCGTTGCGCTTGATGCCCGGCACCCCGGACAGAACTAGGCAATCTAGGAAATAGCCGGCGAAACGATCGAGGCTTGTGCGATCCGCCTCTGCTTTGCTGCGTGCCTGTTTGAGCGCCTCGCGCTTCGACTGTTCTAGGGCGACGATTTGGGCGAGAGCTTCGCGCTGCTGCTGCAGCAAAACGGGTAGGCGCAATAGCCAGGCGAAGCTCGCCAATTCGGCCTCTAGCGTGGCGCGCTCGCGTTCCTTCAGCAGGCTCATCGACAGAAAGGCAGAGTCCTGCTCGGCGATGGCGCGATTGATGTCGGCTTCGGCCTTATCCTTGGTCTGCAGCAAGTCCGACCGCTGTGCCCGCATTCTGGCAAGACTATTGTCGATCGCTGCGACGGCGTCCTTGAGCTCGGAGTGTCGGCTGGCGATATCGGCCTCAAGGGCTGCGAGTTCGGCGGGATCGGCTAAGTCGACCAGATCTTCGCGGCCGCACACGTCGCAGCATTGTGCTGAGCGGGTAGGCAGGGCTTGGGTGCATCTCGGGCAGGCGCTAAAGGCAACGTCCCCGAGGATTTCGCGGGCCTCCGCGGAGCGCCGGAATTTCAGGCTAAGCATATCGATTTCGTTGCGATGCCGCACGTGACGGTCCCGCATGGCGCGGAGTTCCTCGGCGTTAAGGTCGAGCTTGGCGATATCAGACCCTAGGCTCCGGGCTGTCTTCGCCAGCTCGTCGATGGCATGAGTGGTCTGGTCCTCGCGGCGCCCCTTGCGCAGCACCTCCAGCTCTGCGGTAACCTTGACTATCGACGCGCGAAGTCCCGACTCGCGCTCTGTCACTTGAGCCTCCGACTCAATGCCGACCTCCGCCAATGCCCTGGATAGGCTATCGATCGAGGCAGCGCGCGCTGTTCGGTTCGCCCGGAGCTGATCGAGCTCTGCTTCCAGATCAGCGACCCGCTCGTCATGGTAGCCGATGATGTAGCGGATCACGTCGCGACTCTTGAGTCGCATGTAGAATTCCGCCGATTCTTCTAGGTAAAAAAACGAACTGTCGATGTGGTCTTGATCGAGGTAGCAGTACCAAAGCAAGTCGCGCAATGACAAGCGAACGATCTTGCTGTCCGCCTTGGTCTTGCTCTTGCGAACACGCGGCGGGTTAATCTCCGAGAGCCAGAATATTAAGTCCGACAAGGTCTCTACGCCCGTTTCCGGGATGACCTCGCCGGCAGCCACACGGGACGGGATGACGATCGAATAGCGACCTTGATCGTCCTCCCATGATGCAAAGACGTCGGCTGCGTCCCGGGCCCGCTCAATGCTGAGCGTAGCCCGTTCAAGCTCAAGGGTCAGGGTCGCCGAGACGAACTCGGACTGCAGCGCGGGGGACAGCTGGATTGTGCCCCCAAGACAGTAGTCGACCAGCCGGGCGATGCTCGACTTGCCCGCACCCATCTGCCCCCAGAAGTAGCTTAGCTTTGAGAAGTTGATCTGATCGTCGGCACGGCGCAGCGACAGTTTTAGGGATATGAGATTAAACTTCATTGCCGCTCTCCACTGACAGCGGAAGTCTCCGCCGCCGGGTCGCTGGCGCCGATCTCAGCGCCCCATTTCATGCCGGTGATTTCCGGGACGATCTCGTAGACGAAATCTTTGAGTTTCGTGGCCGACATGGCGCCAACCGCTTTCATCAAGACGGCGCCTCGCGTCTCGAAGTCCTTGAAGGTCGGACGGTTGGCTAGATCGTCGGCCAGGGCGCGGCCGCGTTCAGTCAAGCCGATTTCGATCTTGCGGCCGCTGAGTGACAGGGTAATGAGGTCGCGAGATGATAGGAGGCTGAGCCAGCGCCGATAGCGTCCGTCCCACGGCCCGTAGCGGAACCGGATCATCTTCGTCTCGACGGTCGTGCGTTCTCGCGGCAGCACCGCTGCGTCGGCCGGCGACTTGTCTAGCGCCTCCAATGCCCGCTCCAGATAGACCGGGTATCGCAGCAGGAAGTCCAACTTTGCGAGTTTGGTTATGCCCTCGATTGGCTTCGGGGCACTCTTGCCGCGCTTGTCGGCGCTTCGCAGGAGCACCAGCAGGCGGGCGAGATGTAGACCATCGGCGTTCTCGGCATCAGCCGCGGCCTTGAGGACGGAAAGGCTCACCCTTCTCCTCCATCGATCTGAAAACGGTCGCTCCACCACACGCGGCAATCGTCGGTCAAAAGCGCTGCGGTTCCCATAAGCAGTTCATAGGGCGCGCCTCCAAGCAAATCTTTCCGCTTGGTCTCCAAGCTGCGTAGACGGGTCGCCACGTCATTGAACATGGCCTGCCCGAACGGCGCGCCGGGGGTATGAAGCGCCATGTAGGATTCTAGGCATTCTCCGTGAACCGCCTCTTCCACTTGTCGTAGCTGGCGGGCCGCCGCCACGGGATCCTTGGCCTGCTCTTCCAGAAAATGATACTCTGCCGCCTGCTCGCGAGCCTTCATGTAGTCGACCAGGGCGCCGACGCCGCCGCGCGCCAGCTTCTGCTCCAAGATCCGCTTCGGCCGAACTTGACCGAGGCTGATGGTCGGCGAGCCTTGGTAGCGGAATGTGTTGCTGATCCTCGACACCGGGACCAGAGCCACATCAGCGATGATAATGCGTTTGGCCGTGATCACCGGATCGTCAATCGTCCCCGAGGCAACTTTCGCAAGGTGACGATCCGGGTCGACCACATACAGCGATGCGGCGCGGTGGAATAGGGCGACGAGGTCGTTGCAGAGCTCGCGGAGAGGATCCGGCGCGAGGTGCGCACATTCGCTTAGTCCGCCGATATGTTCTTGAGCGAGTGCTGCATCGAATTCTTCACGCGAGGGGCCTTTGACGATTTCGAGCCGGCGCAACACTTCGAAGAGATGCGCTTTCTCCGCGCCGAGCTCCGCCGCCAAGGCGTCGAAGGTGTTCCGAAATGGCGGCTGTATCCCGTCGGCTTCGCTGCAGGATCTCACGTGGTCCAGCATGAGGCGGGGGCAACGGCCGCGACGCTTGTCGTCCGTGCTGGCCGGTGTAACCGAATCCACGTCGGAGTTAGACACGAATAAGAACTTCCCGACCTGGCCGGGAAATGCAGTCACGAGATCGACGAAGCGGCCGATCGACTTGGTGAGGGCGGCGGACGCAAGCGTCCAAGCCCCGTTTTCAGGTCTTGATGTCTTGATCTGGTAGCCGTCGAAGAGGCCATCGGGCCGTTCGGCCAGGAAGTCTTCGTGGTGTTCACAATACAGGGCGATGTAGTTGAGCGTGCCGCGCCTCACCGCTGCCAGAAGCACCACGCCATACTGATGTTGGTAACGAAAGTTGCGTTCAGTTTCGTCGCCTGGATCCCTGCTGGCAGTATTTTCCAGCCGAGCAGGGACTGTGACTTCCTGTACTTGAATGTCGCCGCTACTCAACCGAAGCGAACCGGATTTTTTGAAGCATAGCTAGTCGCCCTCCCGCGCAGATAGTTCTAATCAGATTTCACTTTTCCTACAACGGTACACACGCCGCTTTATCTGGTATCGCTCCGCAATTCTCTGAAACGCCGCGTCGCGGATGTCGCTTGCGCCCCTCAAGCGATCACAACTCGTCGAATGTTCGATGGGATTTGGTAGGGGCCCGGCTCAGCCTGAAAGCACGCAATGGGCTGACATTCTGACCGTCAGTTGGTGGCAGCAATTATGCGGACGGATACCGGTCGTTGTTACTTTTTTTGCGGACGTTTATGCTGCGGCGAGGCACCGACAAGATGGAAGCGAAAGCTGCGGCTGAGATGGCGAAGAAGTACAACCGAATTGCTGACCTGCCATCTACGGAGGAACTATCGGCCGCGCTCCCTGCAGTGCGAGCGGGGCGTTTTCTAGCGAAGCTAGCCCTCAGGACGGGTTTTGGAGGTGAAAAGGCGAAGCAAGTTGTGGACAGTGCAGATCAGCTTCTCGCCCAATCCGCAATCCTCGATCTTCCCGACCGCTTTAACGCGGTATTCGCAGAACGCAGTTGGTTCGCGACCTCATCCATGTCGGTGGACGCGATGCGTGTTGCATTGGAGAAGCATAGAGAAGGTGATACGGATTCGGGGGAAGAGGTCCTAATTAACTGGGTACTAGACCCAGAGACCATTAACCTCTTCGCCATCACACGGAGCAAGTCTTTCGGCGATGTCCACGGTCGATGGCATCAGCTGCGCGAGGCACTCGCGCTGACCGAAGAAGGCCGCTACTGGTCCGCAGTTCCGCTAGTCCTGATAGCCTGCGATGGTTTT
Organism: Mesorhizobium sp. WSM4850; assembly: GCF_055811735.1. Taxonomy (NCBI): domain Bacteria; kingdom Pseudomonadati; phylum Pseudomonadota; class Alphaproteobacteria; order Hyphomicrobiales; family Phyllobacteriaceae; genus Mesorhizobium; species Mesorhizobium sp. WSM4850. The sequence continues at coordinate 43,194 of NZ_JBVVPV010000024.1, forward strand.
GCGTCCGATGTGCTGGGAACCTCTCCGTTCGAAAAAAATGCGGACCTGAGTTTGTTCGACTCGATGGTAGCTCACTCTTCTTCGCTGCCAGCGGCGATCGAGCGGATTACGAAGGGAGTACGCAAGTCGAGCGACGATGCACTGTCCGTGCCGCTTCGGCACGGCATCCTTCACGGCCGGTCGCTGGGATACGCTAATCGTACAGTCTGCGGGAAGGCTTGGATGCTGATGATCGCGTTGGTCGATTGGGCGGCAGACAAACGGGACGAGGACGCGCGACGGGCGAAAGACCAGGCGCGACGATCCACAAACTGGGGCGACATCTCTACATCGGTGCAGAAGAACCGCGCGGACCGGGCGTCTATCGAAGCGTTCGTGCCTCGCCGGTGGGAGGGGCCATTCGCCGGGGACATGGCTGAGGACGAGCCTCCGTTTGCGTTCCGGGAATTCCTCGCTGGCTGGCAGACCAGGAACTTCGGCCTCATGGCGAAGCGAGCCGTCAACATTACACAGCAGAAACATGGGCATCTCGCAGGGCGTATGCGAGCAGATGTGGAGCATGTGCAACTCGTTGAGTTCGATATCCTCTCGGTGTCTCAGACAACGGTCGTACGGGCGGAAGCGCACGTTCGAATGCTCGGTCAAAGTATTAAAGGAAATGTCAGCGGCAATTTCTTAATCCCGGCATTCCGTCATACGGCCAATGGTGACATCGCCATGCCGACTGATGAAGGCATCTGGCAGATCCAGCAGGGGTGCATCTTCGATCTGCTGCACGAACGGACAATCGAGAAGCGCGAGGCCCGACTGTGACGCTCTCTAGTAAGACGCGCCAGCCGAAGCAGTCATTCGGATCGCGCATGACATTGGTCGGAATCGCTCAAAGCGCCACCTCGTAAGGGAGACACGAAAGGACGCAATGGGGTCGTTGTCTGAACGTCGGCTTTCTCAGTATCTCAGCCAGAACCGGACAGTCCGCAGTCGGCCCCATTGCGGTCATTGGCACGCGCTGACGAATCTTTGTGCGCGCGAGCCTACGGACTCGAGTCGATCGGGGGCACAAAGCCGAACAAGCAGCACGGCAGCCCAACCCGCCGCTGCTCGGTTTTGATGGGCACGGCCCCAAATCGCCGATCGGGGAAGATCCACCTTCGAGATCGGGTCGTTGGCAGGAAAGTGCGATCTCCGCTGACGCGCCTTCCTGGTTCGTTGTTACTTGGCAACCCGGGTGGTAGAATGACGATGAGTTCAGGCAAAATAGCTTTATCATATTCGAGCGTCATGACTTCGTGCCGCGCGCTGCAGCCGCTGCGATGAGTATTTTATGGAGAGGACAGCCGTGACAGTCCCAGAGGACGATTTTTTCGTCCTCTCGAGCTTGCCGCCAAGTCGGGCGCAAAAGCAGCTCGCTCTTGTTTTTGTGCTTGGCCTGTTGGCCGTCTACGTGTTGATCACTGTTGGTCCGCTCTCGGGCATCCATCTGAGCCGGGTCGACGCCTTCGTGCCGGCATACGCGACAGCGATGTTTGTCAACGATTCGATCACCGCAATCCTCCTGTACACTCAGTTTTCCATCCTGCGCTCACGTGCCACGCTCCTGATTGCAAGCGGATATCTCTTTACAGCGCTCATGCTGATCCCGTTTGTCCTGGCATTTCCAGGTCTGTTCACGCCAGAGGGCGGCCTGGTGGGCGGCATGCAGAGTACGTCATGGATCTACTTTTTCCAGCACGCTGGCTTTCCCCTGTTCGTCATAGGCTATGCCCTCTCAAAGGGCTCGAACCCCAGCAAACGATTTTGGCAGGGTACCGCGCGTGCGGAGATTAGCCTCAGTGTCGCCCTGACCGCAGCTGTGGTCTTGTTGGCGTCATATTTTTTCATAGCGGGCGAAGCGTTATTGCCGCCCGTGACCCTCGATTCCACTCGCCTTAGCCCGGTGTGGCCCTATGTGGGCGCGCCCGTCGCATTGCTAAGTATCACCGCGATGGTCGTGCTCTGGATCCGGCGACACTCAATGCTCGATCTTTGGTTGATGGTCGTGATGCTCTTATTCACGATAGAGATGCCTTTAAGCTATTACCCTGATCCGGCTCGCTTCAGCCTTGGCTGGTATACCGTCCGCATCTTCGGAATTCTGTCCAGCGGACTCGTCCTTATGGTTCTGCTTCACGAGATAACGACCCTTTATACGCGGCTTCTCGGAGCGGTCCGTGGCCAGCGTCACGAGCGCGAGGCGCGACTGGTAACCGGCGACGCAGTCGCAGCCACGGTTGCGCATGAAGTCAAACAACCTCTATCTGGCATGATAACGAGCGCCGATGCCGGCCTGCGCTTTCTCGGTCGCTCGATGCCCGATCTGGAGGAAGCAAAGGAGGCATTCAAGCAGATTATCGCCGGTGGTCATCGCGCGGCAGCGGTGATCGACGGAATTAGAACGATCTTCAAGAAAGAAGACCGCAAGCGAGCTCCGCTCGACCTCAACAGTCTTATCGGGGAAACACTCACCCTGGTGCGAGAGGGTCTGGCGAAACACCGGATAATGGTCGAAGCCGATCTGGATGAACGCCTGCCGCGCGTAACAGGCGATCGAATCCAGCTACAGCAGTTGCTTGTAAACCTGATGACGAACGCCATCGATTCCATGGCCGCGGTCGGCGGGGCGCGGGTGCTGTCCGTGAAATCCAAGTTGCATGACGATGGCCACGTAACGGTTTCGGTTGCGGACACTGGAACCGGAATTGGTCCGCAAGACGTGGATCGGATATTCAACCCGCTCTTCACGACAAAGCCCGACGGCATGGGGATGGGCCTGTCGATCTGCAGATCGATCGTCGAAGCCCACAATGGGCGGTTGTGGGCGGCCCCGAACAGGCCCCGGGGTGCCATATTTCATTTTAGCGCAACTCGATCTGTCTCCGCATGACAAGGATCCGTCTGTGATCAAAGTCGCACCGAACAGTTTGCAGCCGACGACAGAGGTCGAGCCTGCTGTCTATGTGATCGATGACGACGTCGGAATCCGCGACTCGCTCGGCCTGTTATTCCGCTCGGTCGGTTTGCGCGCCGAACTATTCCATTCGGCGAACGAACTCATGCAAAGCAAGCTGCCTCCGATCCCGAGCTGCCTGGTTCTCGATGTTCGGCTACCGGGGTTGAGCGGCTTCGAGCTTCATGCCGAGTTGACCAAGGCCGATGTCCATATACCCATCATCTTCATTACTGCACACGGCGATATCCCCATGTCCGTACGGGCTATGAAAGCCGGCGCCGTCGACTTCATCACCAAGCCGTTTCGCGACCAGGATATGTTGGATGCCGTCACCGCCGCGATCACCCGCGACCGGGCCAGGCTGGATGCCGATCGCGCACGGCTCGACTTAAAGGGCCTATTCGACAGCCTGACGTCGCGCGAACAGGAGGTGATGGCGCTCGTCGCTACCGGCTTAATGAACAAACAGATCGCCGCTCACATCGGCCTCAGCGAGATTACGGTTAAGATTCATCGCGGCCACGCGATGAAGAAGATGCGTGCGAAATCGCTCGCGGACCTGGTCAAAATGGCCGAAGCACTCGGTATCGGCCGGGAAATGTCCTCGTAGCCTCATATCTATGTATGACTTTTCGAACACAGCCGACTCGTACCATTGTCGGTGCGCATAGATGGGCCAATCGCTTGCCAGACACCCCCGTTATTTCAATCGTCGACGATGACGAATCCATTCGAAGCGGAACTGCGAGTCTTGTACGGTCGCTTGGGTTTGTCGCCCACGCTTTCCCATCCGCACGTGCGTTCTTGCATTCGGAGCAACTGGCTCAAACCTCGTGTCTGATTTCAGACATCCAGATGCCGGAGATGAGCGGAATCGAGTTGCACGATATCTTGCGCACGCGTGGACATCACACGCCCATCATTTTCATCACGGCCTTTCCCGATGAAAAGGCGCACGCTCAAGCGCTGGTTCGAGGCGTCGTCTGCTTTTTGAGCAAGCCTTTTGACGGCGACACGCTGTCTCGCTGCCTCGACGTTGCATTGAAAAACAATGCCGGTGAGAGCGACTAGCGCGTCGCTGATCGTTGGGCGCGATCAGGCTCAGCAGACCCCAAAATCCAATTCGTCGAAGCGCATCCGTTAAACCGAGGGATGCTCGGGCCCGTCGGGGCCAATAAACCTAAGGTATGACCGCCATAAACGAAAATGCGGTCACGACCAACCTACGTCCGATGGAGCGCGCACCGGAGTGAGAGCACAACTAAAGTGGTCAACCACTCTAATGGCACCGCGCAACGAAGGAGACTGATCATGTCCACGGCATCACCGGCGCCAAATCGGCGCGACTTTCTTGCCACATCGGCCACCGCATTGCTTGCCACTTCGGCAGGTGCTGCCGCGTTCAACTTCACCTCGTCTCAGCCGGCGGCCGCGGCCGAAGCCAGTTCAATCCGCCCCTTCACCGTCAGCTTCCCGCAGGAGGAGATCGACGAGCTACGCCGTCGCATCGCCGCCACGCGCTGGCCCGATCACGAGTTGGTGTCCGAAGCAGCTTCTCGGCGGACTTCGGCGACGTTGGCGGCAGGCGACACACAAGGCGTGCAACTCGCGACGATGCAGAAGCTCATCCAGTACTGGGGAACGGAATATGATTGGAGCAAGTGCGAGGCGCAGCTGAAGTCGCTGCCGCATTTCGTCACCGAGATCGACGGGCTGGACATCCACTTCATCCACGTGAAATCAAGCCATCAGGGTGCGCTGCCGGTCATCATCACGCACGGCTGGCCCGGTTCGGTCATCGAGCTGCTGAAGGTCATCGATCCGCTCACGAACCCCACGGCGCATGACGGAACCGCGGCCGACGCGTTCGACGTGGTGATCCCGTCGATGCCGGGCTACGGCTTTTCCGCCAAACCGACCCAACCCGGTTGGGATCCGGTGCGCATCGCGAAAGCGTGGACCGTGCTGATGAAGCGCCTGGGCTATAACCGGTTTGTTGCACAGGGCGGCGACTGGGGGGCTCTCATCACCGAACAGATGGCTCTGATGGCGCCTCCCGAGCTGATCGCCATCCACACCAATATGCCAGCGACCATTCCGCCCGAGATTGTGAAGGCGCTTGCCGCCGGCGGTCCGCCTCCCGCCGATCTCGGGCCCGACGAAAAGCGCGCCTACGAGCAGGTCGCCTTCTTCTACAAGTTCGGCCTGGGCTATGCCAACGAGATGGCGCTTCGTCCGCAGACGCTTTACGGGCTCGTCGATTCACCGGCCGGCCTGGCGTCATGGATTCTCGATCACGATGCGGACAGTTATGCACTGATAGCCCGCTCCTTCGATGGGGAGCCGGAGGGCCTTACCCGCGACGACATCCTCGACAACATCACGCTCTATTGGCTGACCAACACGGCCATCTCGTCGGCCCGGCTCTATTGGGAACACCGGCAAACGGCGAAGGCGGGCTTCTTCGACGCCAAAGGCATCACCATTCCCGTCGGCGTGAGCGCGAACCCCAGCGAGATCTACACGGCGCCGAAGAGTTGGACCGAGCGCGCGTTCCCGAAGCTCCTGCATTACGGTCACCCGCCCAAGGGCTGCCACTTCGCGGCATGGGAACAGCCGAAGTACTTCACCGACGACGTGCGCGCATCGTTCAAGACGTTGCGGACGGCGTGACGTGTTGAGCGGGGATGGCGCGCCGGACGTGCGCGTCACCCTCCGCCTGGCGATTAACCCCCAGCGCATCTCCAAAAGGAGAGAATGCAATGAACCTTCTCATCCAGACGCTCACCGCACTCGCGGCTTGCACCGTGTTCGCCACGGGTGCGTCCGCCCAGAGCACGGTCGTGCCCATCGACAACGAGCCCGCGCCAAAGCTGATCGTGGAGCCGCCGCTTCCGGGTCCGTTGGCCGGGGGCGTGGTGTTCATCCCGTACCGGGTGGAGAACCTGCGCATCCTGCCTGTCGGTGGGCCGGCCGCGCGCAACGTGTCTCCGCGGGTCGGGCATCTGCACCTCACCGTCGACGACCTGCCCTGGGCGTGGGCCGATTACGGTCAGAGCGACACTATCATCCTGGTGGGCATGCCGCGCGGTCAGCACAAGGTCCTAGTCGAGGTGGTGGACGCCGAAGGTAACGTCTTTACCAAGCAAACGGTGACGTTCAACTCGCCGGGCAAGGAGATTCAGCCATGAAGCTCCACAAGTTGGCGACCGTGCTGGCATTCGGGCTTTGCATCTTTTCCGCCTTGGCCAACGCCAGTGCGGCCGAAGATCGCTCGATCCGGCCCTTCACCGTCAGCATCCCGCAAGCGGCGCTCGAAGACCTTCGTCGGCGCATCGCCGAAACACGGTGGCCAGATCGCGAGACGGTCGATGACCAGTCGCAGGGCATACAGTTGGCGAAGCTGAAACCGCTCGTCAAGTATTGGGGCACCGGCTACGACTGGCGAAAGGCCGAGGCCAAGCTCAACACCCTGCCTCAATTCATGACAACGATCGACGGCGTGGACATTCACTTCATTCACGTCCGCTCGAAGCATCCCAATGCTTTGCCGCTGATCATGACGCATGGCTGGCCCGGGTCGGTGTTCGAACTGCTCAAGACCGTGGGCCCGCTGACGGATCCCACAGCTCATGGCGGACGAGCGGAGGACGCGTTCGATCTCGTCCTGCCTTCGATGCCGGGATATGGGTTCTCCGGCAAACCGACAGAGACGGGTTGGGGACCTGATCGCATCGCGCAAACCTGGGCGGAGCTGATGAAACGCCTGGGTTACACCCGCTACGTCGCACAGGGTGGCGACTGGGGCTCCCCCGTCTCCAGCGCGATGGCGCGCCAGGCGCCGACAGGTCTGCTCGGCATTCATATCAACTTGCCGGCGGTGGTGCCGCCCGAGATTGCCGCGGTGCTCGCCGTCGGCGGGCCAGCGCCAACGGGACTCACGGATAAGGAACGCGCAGCGTTTGACGCGCTCAGCGCTGCAGCCAAGATGGGGAACAGATCCTACGCTACGATGATGGGCACCCGGCCGCAGACGATCGGCTACGCCATCAATGACTCTCCCACAGGCCTCGCGGCGTGGATGCTCGGGCATCCGGGCTTCTCACGCTGGACATACGACAACAGCGATCCCGAAAAGTCCCCGGACGAGGTGCTGGACGACATTACTCAGTACTGGCTGAGCAACAGCGCGACCTCAGCAGGGCGGCTGTACTGGGAGTACGGTGGACGCAGCGTTGTTTTTGCCGCCGTCGAGCGGACCCTTGAGATCGCGCTGCCGGTGGCCATCACGGTCTTTCCGGAGGAAACTTATCTGGCCCCGGAGACGTGGGCCCGGCGCGCCTATCCAAACCTGATTTACTTTCATGAGGTCAACAAGGGTGGTCATTTCGCCGCCTGGGAGCAGCCCGAACTGTTTTCCGCCGAGTTGCGTGCGGCGTTCCGACCGCTCCGACAAGATTTCTGAGGCTCGCGTACCTGGCCCCAGCTCGGACGCGTTCAACGCTCAACAGGTTAAACCTAAGGAGATCGACATGAGCAGCACCACTCAGACGCATAGCGAAAAACCGATCGAAACTCCCGGAACGCGGACGCTCGACATGAAGCTCGAGGCCGTGGTTATCCCAGTTTCGGACGCAGCACGCTCCAAGCAGTTTTACGAAGGCCTGGGTTGGAGGCTCGACGGCGACTTCGTCGTCGGCGACACGTTCCGGGCGATGCAGTTCACGCCTCCGGGCTCGCCGGCCTCGATCCATTTCGGCACCGGCATCACGTCGGCCGCCCCCGGCTCCGCAAGCGGGCTTTTCCTCGTCGTGCCGGACATTGACGCCGCGCGCGCCGAACTCATTGGCCACGGGGTCGAGGTGAGCGAAGTGTTCCACCGCGACGGTCCGGGCAAACCAGCGCTCAGCGGCAGGCATCCGGAGCGGCAGAGCTATTCCTCTTACGCAACCTTCAAGGATCCAGACGGCAACGAGTGGCTGCTGCAGGAGGTCACCACCCGGCTCCCTGGCCGGGTCGATTCCAATACGACGGACTATGCTTCGGTAGCGGACCTTGCGGCCGCAATGTGGCGCGCGGGGTTAGCCCATGGCGAGCACGAGAAGCGCAATGGCGGCCAGCGCGACGAGAACTGGCCGGACTGGTACGCCAAGTACATGGTGGCGGAGCAGGCGGGCAAGCCGCTGCCGCTTTAAGCAGCAACCGAAATTGGGTGAGCGGGGCGGATCACCGTCCCGCCGCCAAACTTAGCCGGCGATCCAAGCCAGGCTTGCGGCAGATGGTTTCACGCGCAGTTGCCAGCGCAATCGAATGGGAGAGCAATCATGACGTATTCCAAAGTGGGCATCGCGATGGTGACCGGCGCCTCCGCCGGGATTGGAGCGATCTACGCCGACCGGCTGGCGCGCCGCGGCTATGACCTCATTCTCGTGGCGCGCAGCCAGGAGAGGCTGGACGAAGTGGCCAAGCGCATCGCCGGCTCAACGAATTGCAACGTCAGCGCCGTTGCGGCTGACCTCAACGACAAGGCGGATCTGGGCCGGATCGAGACCTTGCTCGGCGCCGATCCCGCCATCACGATGTTGGTCAATAACGCTGGCATCGGCGCTGTCGCGCCGCTCCTGGAATCCGACATCGACAAGATGCAAGCGATGATCGGGCTCAACATCACGGCGTTGACCCGCCTGACTTATGCAGCGGCTCCGGCCTTTGTGGCGCGAGGCGGCGGCACAATCATCAACATCTCGTCAGCGGTCGCCATCGCGCCGGAAATCCTCAACGGTGTCTATGGCGCGACGAAAGCCTTTGTGCTCGCTTTCAGCCTGTCGCTCCACAAGGAGCTTGCGGACAAGAGGCTGCGCATCCAGGCGGTTCTGCCCGGCGCCATCGCCACCAATTTCTGGGACGTATCAGGAGGTTCGCTCGACGATCTGCCGAGCAAGGCGATCATGCAGTCCGATGACCTCGTCGACGCGGCCCTTGCCGGCCTCGACCAGGGCGAGTTGGTGACTATTCCCTCGCTTCCCGACGTCGCCGACTGGCACGCTTATGAAGCGGCGCGGCAGAAACTCATCCCAAACCTTTCGCTCAACACCTCGCCGGCGCGGTACGGCATCGCCGTGGCCGCCTAACCAAGCGAAAACTCAATGAGTCAGCCTGAGTAAAGCGCCCGAGGAGAATCAAAATGGACAAGCTTTTGACGGCGGTTCTAGAGGCGCATGGCGGTTTGCAGAACTGGGGTAACGTCACAAGCATCACTGCGGAAATGTCGCTTGGGGGCGTATTTTGGGCTGCAAGGGGCTGGCCGGACATCTATTCCAAGCAGACGGTCACGCTCGATCCACATCGCGAGCACATCGTTTTTTCGCCCTTCACAGCACCAGACCGTATGTCTGTGCTGGATGTCGCTCCCGAGCGGGTCGCTATCGCTACGCGCGACGGCCGCATCATCGAGGAACGTTTCAATCCACGTGGCTCATTTCCGCTGCCCTTTCTGGATGGCAGCACACCCTGGGATGCGATCCAGGTGGCGTACTTCACGAGCGCCGCCGTATGGAACTACCTCACGGCGCCGTTCGTCTTCACCCTGCCCGGTGTCGAAGCACGAGAAATCGCCCCCTGGAGAGAGGGCGCGCAAACGTGGCGACGGCTGGCCGTCACGTTCCCTAAGACCATCGCCAACCATAACGCCGATCAGGTCTTTCATTACGACGATGCGTTTATGCAGCGGCGCATGGACTATTCGCCCGACGTGACGGGAAACCCGCCGGTCGCACACTACGCTTATGACCACAAAACCTTTGACGGGTTCGTATTCCCGACACGGCGGCGTGTGCTCCTGCATGACGCCGAGGGGGTCGCAAACCAAGCATTCGCACCTATCACGGTCGACGTGTCCGATGTGACAGTCGACCGAAGATAATCCTCCACCAGGCACCATGCCTTATCAACGGATACAAACCACTATGACCGAACAAATCGACCTCCATCGACGTCACTTTTTGGGCGTTGCCGTCACCACCGCTGCGGCCGCTCAGTTTGCCATGACGGGCTCGGCAAATGCGCAGTCCAGCATTACGAAACCGGACGCAAGCACAATCGAACCACAAGCAAACACGTCGTTCGGTCCGTTGAAGCAGGTTCAAGCTGGCGTGCTCGACATTGGATATGCCGAGGTCGGTCCTGGCAAAGGGTCGGTCGTTATCCTCCTGCATGGATGGCCGTACGACATCCACACCTATGTCGACGTTGCGGCGATCTTGGCGTCGAAAGGCTTTCGGGTCGTCGTTCCATATCTACGCGGCTATGGCACCACGCGGTTCCTCTCCGACAAAACGCCACGCAATGGCCAGCAGGCGGTGGTCGCGATTGATGTCATTGCGCTGATGGATGCACTGCAAATCGATAAGGCGATCGTCGGCGGTTGCGACTGGGGCGCACGCACGGCCAACATCGTCGCGGCGCTGTGGCCGGAACGCTGCAAGGCCCTTGTCTCGGTCAGCGGCTACCTGATCGGCAGCCAGGAGGCCAACAAGATGCCTCTGCCGCCAAAGGCCGAGCTGCCATGGTGGTACCAATATTACTTCGCCACTGAGCGGGGCCGCGCTGGCTACGGGAAATACACGCGGGATTTTGCCAAGCTGATCTGGCAACTCGCTTCTCCGCAGTGGAATTTCGACAACGCCACCTTCGAGCGCAGCGCCACCGCCTTCGACAATCCGGATCATGTCGACATCGTAGTACACAACTACCGCTGGCGGCTTGGGTTGGCGGAAGGCGAGCCACAATATGACGAGTTGGAGCAGCGACTTGCGAAAGCTCCGGTCATCGCAGTGCCGACGATCACTCTGGAGGGCGACGCCAACGGCGCGCCGCATCCCGACCCCAGCGCCTACGCCAAGATGTTCTCCGGCAAATACGAGCACCGGCTCATATCCGGCGGCGTAGGGCATAATCTTCCTCAGGAAGCACCGAAGGCATTTGCAGACGCCATAATTCAGGTGGCGAGTCTAGCCTGAGCAAAACGGCCATGCCACGATACATGATCGACCATGCCCAAGGCAAAAACTGATGAAATCACACCCGGGGCAATCCCTCCGATACGAAATGAACATTTGGCGCGGCCGGGACCGCTTTCGTCGCCCTTTGCAGTGGCTCCTCGCACCCATTGTGGGGGCAGTAGCGGGCTTGGCCTACGCACTGATGTTCGATGTCGAAGCACTGCACTCCGCAGTCAGGGGCGTGTTCATCGGCACGCCTATTCTGTTGTATGAGCGCGGCGTTATCTTGCGCCGATGGCGCAATGTGATCCGGCAAGCGGCAACGCCGGTCTTCGTCGTGGCTACGATCGCAACCTACGTATTGACGATCTTGATCGGCAATGCCGCCGCTGGCACAGCGCTTCACCATCTCCTCGGCTATATGAGCACCGCTCGCGAAGCCATGGTGATGTCGGAGTCCGGTCTTCTGTATTCACTCGGCGTCTCCACCCTCGTCGCATTCGTGTTCCGAGTACGTGACCTTATCGGGCCAAGCCTGTTCACCAGCCTGCTTCTCGGTCGTTATCACCGTCCCATCAAGGAGGAGCGGATCTTTCTGTTCCTCGATGTCAGTGGCTCCACGCACTTCGCGGATCGGTACGGAGATCTGGAGACCCAGGCCTACCTCGGACAGATATTCAACGCACTTGCGTCGCCTGTTCGTCGCTCCCAGGGCTCTATTGACGACTACATCGGGGATATGGCGCTGGTCACCTGGCCCATGGATCGCGGCATGCGGGACGCCGCGTGTCTTCGTTGCGTCTTCGACTTCGCGGCGGTCATAAGGGATCAGGCGGCGGCGTGGCAAGCGCGTTTCGGACAGGTGCCGGAGTTTCGCGCCGTCCTGCATTGCGGCCCGGTCGTTACCGCTGAGATTGGCCTTGAGCGACACAAGATCGCGTATTTCGGCGATGTCGTGAACACCACTGGACGTCTAGAGTCGCTATCCAAGGCTCTCGGTCAACCTATCCTGGTCTCCGCAGATCTTCTCGCCGGTATCCGTGTTCTACCTCCACATGTCGTCGCGGAGAACCTCGGATTTCATGTGATTAGAGGCCGAGATGAACCGCTTCAGATATCAGCCGTAAGGCTAGCATTGGGAAGCTGATTGGAGTGGCCCCATCATCTCCGTGCATCCACCTATCTTCGATGCCCCATTTTACGGCAGTCGCCGTCACCTGTCCGCTTTTGAAGGTCCAGGTTCCGCAGCTGCCGGGTTCGTTCTCCGGCCCAAGGCTGCCAGTCAGCAGCGCGCATTTTGCAGCCAGTGGAATCACTTGGCGCCGCAGAAATGCGGCTAAGACAAATAGATGGAGAGGGATGCCCAGTTCAATTTGAACGTATCCCGCTCTAGTCGGGAGGGCGATAGGCCAGAACCCCGGTCGGCTTGCTCAGGCTCTGCAAGGAGCCAGGTGTTGCGCCGCCGATCCAGCCCAACACTGAGCGGGCGAGCTCGGCGCCGGCCAGCCGGAAGTTCTCGTTGACCACCAGCAATTCCCTGCGGAACAGGTGCAGCAGGTCGGACGACTGCTTGGACACCACGTCGACGTCCCGGCCGAGCTTGAGCCCGGCGTCCTCGATGCCGGCGACGATGGCGAGTGTCGCGGCAGCGGCACTGCTGACGAAACCGTCCGGCCTGACGTCGCGGCGCATCAGCTGCGCGGTCCTCATCCTGATCTGCTCGATCGAATGGTCGACCGAAACGGTGTTGAACGGGATCTCGCTGGCGCCGACCTCGCTCAGCGCATCGGTGAAGCCGTTCAGCGTATGACTGTGGTAGGTCAGCTCGACTGGAGGCGCCAGCAGAGCCAGCCGGCGGCGGCCGATGCCGGCCAGGTGGCGCACAGCCTCGGTCGCGAACGCGTAATTGTCGAAATCATGATAGGGGTGGATCAGCCCCATATCGGTGCGGCCATGCGTGGCAAAGGGAATGCCACGCTCGAGCATGTAACGGGCCCTGGGGTCATTCGGCTGGGTGCGCGAAATGATGACGCCGTCGGCGGAACCGGTTTCCACCAGATAACGTATCGGGTCCAGGGGATCCTGAGAGCGTGAATAGGGCGTGACGATCAGGTGATAGGGTGTGTCGGCGATGACTTCCGAGACGCCGTAGATGATGTCCGAGACAAAGCTCATGATCTCGCGCTCGGTGTTGAGCACGAGGCTGATGACGTTGGTCTTGCCGGTCCGCAGGCGCACACCGGCGCGGTTCGGCCGGTAGCCGATCTGCTTGGCGACGAGCTGGACGCGCCGCCTGGTCTCGGCGCCGATCTCGGGCGCGTCCTTCAACGCCCGCGACACGGTGGTGACGCCCAGCCCGGTCATGAAGGCAAGCGTCTTCAATGTCGGCCTGCCCAGTGCCGAGGCCTCGTCGTCCTTTTCCGTCTGATCTCTGTCCATTCATCCCGCCCGTCAGGCGCATAGCAGTTGCCGTGCAGGTCGGCAATCGGTGATGAACACCCTATATCCTGAAACGTTACAGATTGTCACTTGCCGTCGCGCAGCGGCCAGTAAAAGCTAGCCTGGATGAGCGGCGCTTCGTTCGACGCAAAGTCGGTGTGCGTCGGCAAGGCTGCCCGCTGAGCAAGGTTTTGCCAAATTACACGCATTGCAGCATCATTTTGCAGTGCAGCCTGCCTTGCTGCGGTGCAGTAGCGGACGTTGCGCGGTGGGTTTGTTCGCGGCTCGAAAAAATGCCGAGCTGCTCCTGTTCGGGGGTTGCGCGCCTCCAACAATTGCCGTATCGAAAATCTGTAACGTTTCAGATTCTGGGAGGAGCCGAAATGCGATACCAAATCATGACCGCTGCGTTGGCGGTGACAACCGCGCTGCCATTCGCCGGCCCGGCGGCAGCGACCGATCTGGAAGTCACCCATTGGTGGACTTCAGGCGGCGAGGCGGCGGCGGTCGCCGAATTCGCCAAGGCGTTCGACGCGACAGGCAATCATTGGGTCGACGGCGCCATCGCCGGCTCCGGCGGCACCGCGCGGCCAATCATGATCAGCCGCATCACCGGCGGCGACCCTATGGGCGCCACCCAGTTCAACCACGGAAGGCAAGCGGAAGAATTGGTGCAGGCCGGTCTGATGCGCGATTTGACCGAGCTCGCCACCAGGGACAAGTGGGCGGAAATCGTGCAGCCGAAGAGCCTGCTCGACGGTTGTACCCTCGACGGCAAGATCTATTGCGTGCCGGTCAACATTCACTCCTGGCAGTGGCTGTGGCTGTCGAACGCGGCCTTCGAAAAGGCCGGTGTGCCGGTGCCGAAGAATTGGAATGAATATGTCGCGGCCGCCCCCGCGCTGGAGAAGGCAGGCATCATACCGCTGGCGGTCGGCGGGCAGCCTTGGCAATCCTCGGGCGCCTTCGACGTGCTGCTTACGGCGGTCGGCGGCACGGACGCTTTCTTGAAGGTCTATCGCGACAAGGATGCCGAATTCGCCGCCGGGCCCGAGGTCGCGAAGGTATTCAAGGCCGCGGACGATGCCCGCAAGATGGCGAAGAACACCAATGTGCAGGACTGGAACCAGGCCACCAATCTCGTCATCTCCGGCAAGGCCGGCGGCCAGATCATGGGCGACTGGGCGCAGGGGGAGTTCCAGGTTGCCGGGCAGACCGCCGGCAAGGACTATACGTGTCTTCCCGGCCTTGGCCTGAACGAGGTCATCGCCACCGGCGGCGATGCCTTCTACTTCCCGCTGCTGCAGGACGCGGAAAAGTCCAAGGCGCAGGAAGCGCTGGCCGAAACGCTGCTCGATCCCAAGACGCAGGTCGCCTTCAACCTCAAGAAGGGCTCGCTGCCGGTCCGCGGCGATATCGACCTCAAGGCGGCGAACGACTGCATGAAGAAAGGGCTCGACATCCTGGCCAAGGGCAGCGTCATGCCCTGGACGGACCAGCTGCTGTCGCAAGACACCCAAAAGCAGAAGGAGGACCTTTTCTCCGAGTTCTTCGCCAAGCCGGACATGACCGTGGAAGAGGCGCAAAAGCGCTTCGCCGACATCGTCGCCTCAGCGGACTGACGATCGACGAACCGCTCGCTCCCGGCCCGCCGCGGGGCCGGGAGCTCCGGGTCAAGAGACTCTTCGGCCTTGACCCTCCCGCCCTTACCCGATCCAGCCCGGCTGTGCAGATGAGCAAGAGCGAACGCCCCAACCAACTCTTCCGCAACCTTAACGCCAAGGTCGCCTCTATTCCGATGGTCCTCACCGCACTGGTGATCTTCGTCGGCGGCAGCGCGTGGACGGTGCTCTATTCCTTCACCAATTCAAAACTGCTGCCGCGGCTGAACTTCGTCGGGCTCGACCAGTATTATCGGCTGTGGTCGACGCCGCGCTGGCTGGTCTCGATCGAGAACCTGCTGGTCTACGGCGTGCTGTCGCTGGTGTTCTCTCTGGTCATCGGCTTCATACTGGCGGCGCTGCTCGACCAGAAGATCCGCTTCGAGGACACGTTCCGCACCATCTTCCTCTATCCCTTCGCGCTCTCCTTCATCGTCACCGGTCTGGTCTGGCAGTGGCTGCTCAACCCGGAGTTCGGAATCCAGGGGGTGGTGCGCGGCCTCGGCTGGGAAAGCTTCAGCTTCGATCCGCTCTACAATTCCGACATCGTCATCTACGGCATCCTGATCGCCGCGCTCTGGCAAGGCACCGGCCTCATCATGTGCCTGATGCTGGCGGGCCTGCGCGGCATCGACGAGGATATCTGGAAGGCCGCGCGGGTGGATGGGATACCCACCCTGAAGACCTATCTGTTCATCATCATCCCGATGATGCGACCGGTCTTCATCACCGCGCTGGTCATCATCGCCGCCGGCATCGTCAAAGTCTATGACCTGGTTGTCGCCCAGACCAGCGGCGGTCCCGGCATCGCCTCCGAAGTGCCGGCCAAATATGTCTATGACTATATGTTCTTCGCCCAGAACCTCGGCCAGGGCTTCGCCGCCTCGACCATGATGCTGCTGTCGGTGGTGGTCGTCATCGTTCCCTGGGCCTATCTCGAATTCGGAGGCAAGAAGCGTGGCTGACCTTGCCGTTCCCCTGCCTGCCGGTACGGGCTCTATCGGGCTTGAGGCATCCGGGCCGCGAGGGCCGAAGCCGCGGCATGTGTTCTCGCGCCGCAACATCTTCCTCTATGGCACGCTGATCGTGGTGGCGCTGTATTATCTGCTGCCGCTCTATGTGATGGTGGTGACGTCGCTCAAGGGCATGCCGGAGATACGCCTCGGCAACATCTTCTCGCCGCCGCTCGAGATCACCTTCGAGCCTTGGGTGAAGGCCTGGTCCAGCGCCTGCACCGGGCTCAACTGCGACGGGCTCTCGCGCGGCTTCTGGAATTCGGTGCGCATCACCGTTCCGTCGGTCGTCCTGTCGATCGCCATCGCTTCGGTGAACGGCTACGCGCTTGCCAACTGGCGCTTCAAGGGCGCCGATACGTTCTTCGTGATCCTGATCGTCGGCGCCTTCATCCCCTATCAGGTGATGATCTATCCGATCGTCATCATCCTGCGCGAGATCGGCCTCTACGGCAGCCTGAGCGGCCTGGTGATCGTCCATTCCATTTTCGGCATGCCGATCCTGACGCTGTTGTTCCGCAACTATTTCACTTCCATGCCGGAGGAACTGTTCCGCGCGGCGCGCGTCGACGGCGCCGGCTTCTGGGGCATCTATTTCCGCATCATGCTGCCGATGTCGCTGCCGATCTTCGTTGTCGCCATCATCCTGCAGGTGACCGGCATCTGGAACGACTTCCTGTTCGGCGTCGTCTACACCCGCCCCGACACCTATCCGATGACGGTGCAGCTCAACAACATCGTCAACTCGGTGCAAGGCGTGAAGGAATACAACGTCAACATGGCCGCCACCATCCTGACCGGCCTGGTACCGCTCGTCGTCTACTTCGTTTCCGGCAAGCTTTTCGTGCGTGGCATCGCCGCCGGCGCGGTGAAAGGATGATGATGACAAGACTCGAAAATCCCAGCGTCTCAATCCAGGACCTGTCGCTGAATTTCGGCGCAATTTCGGTGCTGGAGACGCTCAACATCGATGTCGCCGAGGGCGAGTTCATCGTGCTGCTCGGGCCGTCCGGCTGCGGCAAGTCGACCTTGCTCAACTGCATCGCCGGCCTGCTCGACGTTTCGGACGGCCGCATCTTCATCAAGGGCAAGAACGTCACCTGGGAGGAACCCAAGGACCGTGGCATCGGCATGGTGTTCCAGTCCTATGCGCTCTACCCGCAGATGACGGTGGAGAAGAACCTGTCCTTCGGGCTGCGCGTCGCCGGCATCCCCAGGGACGAGATCGCCAAGCGCATCGCGCGGGCCGCCGAGATCCTGCAGATCGAGCCATTGCTGCAGCGCAAGCCCTCGGCGCTTTCGGGCGGCCAGCGCCAGCGTGTGGCGATCGGGCGGGCGCTGGTGCGCGACGTCGACGTCTTCCTGTTCGATGAGCCGCTCTCCAATCTCGATGCCAAGCTGCGCGCCGAACTGCGTGTCGAAATCAAACTGCTGCACAGCAAGCTGCAGAACACCATGATCTATGTCACCCACGACCAGATCGAGGCGATGACTCTGGCCGACCGCATCGCGGTGATGAAGGGCGGCGTCATCCAGCAGCTCGACGCACCGCAGACCATCTACAATCGCCCGGTCAACCGTTTCGTCGCCGGCTTCCTCGGCTCTCCGGCAATGAATTTCCTCGACGGCCGGCTGGAGAAGGACGATGGCAACTGGCACTTCGTCGCCGAGGAAGTGCGGATCCCGCTTGCCACCTACGCTTTCGAAAAGGAGCCGGTGCCGGGAGCGGCGGTGTTCGGCATCCGGCCCGAGCATGTCGCGTTCAACAGCGGCACTGGATGGCCGTTCACAGCCACGGCAAACGTCGTGGTCGTCGAACCCATGGGGTCCGACACGCTGGTCTGGCTGAAGCTCGCAAATCAGAATTTCACCGTGCGGGTGACATCTGAGCGCACGCCAAACAACGCCGACACCGTGAGCATCGGTTTTGACCCGATGCGCGCTTCGCTGTTCGACGCTGCCACCGGCACTCGCCTGTAACACCCCGAGAATTCACCCTCCAAGCACATCCATCCCCAGAGAACGGACAGAGACGATGAATTGGTCATTCCAACTTTACAGCGCCCGCAACTTCCAACCTTGGGCAGGGGTGCTCAAGATGCTGGGCGAGCTCGGCTACGCGCAAGTCGAAGGGTTCGGCGGCGTCTATGACGACCCCGCGGCATTTCGTGCCGAACTCGACAAGAACGGCCTCGCCATGCCGACCGGCCATTTCTCGATCGATGCGCTCGAGAACGATTTCGACGGCGTGCGCAAGATCGCCGACGCGCTCGGCATCACGCTGCTCATCTGCCCCTATCTGGTCGCCGAGAGCAGGCCAACCGATGCCGCCGGCTGGCGCAGCTTCGGCGCGCGCCTGGCCAAGGTCGGCGAGACGGCTGAAAAGGCCGGCTACGGCTTTGCCTGGCACAACCATGATTTCGAGTTCAAGAAGCTTGCCGACGGTTCGGTGCCGCAGGACCATATCCTGGCGGTAGCGCCCGACATCGGCTGGGAGATGGACGTCGCCTGGGTGGTGCGCGGCGGCGAAGATCCGCTGCCCTGGATCGAGAAGCATGGCAAACGCATCGCCTCCGTCCATGTCAAGGACATCGCCAAGCCCGGCGAGGGCCTCGACGAGGACGGCTGGTCGGACGTCGGCAACGGCACGATCGACTGGGCCGCTCTGATCCAGGCGCTGCGCGCCAACAGCGCCGCCAAATACTACGTCATGGAACACGACAACCCCAACGATATCGATCGCTTCGCCCGCCGCTCGATCGCAGCCGCCAAGACCTTTTAGGAGCAAACCAGCATGGCAAGAAAACTTGGGGTCGGCGTCATCGGCTGCGGCAACATCTCGAAGGCGTATTTTTCACTGGCGCCGCTGTTTCGCGGCATCGAGATGCGCGCCTGCGCGGATATCGACATGGATGCGGCCAAGACGCGGGCGAAGGAGTTCAAGCTGCGCGCCGAGACAGTCGAAGGGCTGCTCAAGGCCGGCGACATCGACATCATCGTCAACCTCACCATTCCGGCGGTGCACTATGAGGTTTCGAAACAGATCCTCGATGCCGGCAAGCACGTCTATTCGGAAAAGCCGTTCGTGCTGTCGGTCAAGGAAGGGCTCGACCTGAAGAAACTGGCGGAGAGAGACGGACTGCGCATCGGCTCGGCGCCCGACACTTTCCTCGGTGGCGCGCACCAGCTTGTCCGCAACCTGATCGACAGTGGCAAGCTCGGCAAGATCACCAGCGGCACATGCCACGTGATGAGCCATGGGATGGAGCACTGGCACCCCAATCCGGATTTTTTCTTCCAGCCTGGCGCTGGTCCGGTGCTCGATATCGGACCCTATTACATCACCAACCTGATCCAGCTGATCGGGCCGGTGAAGCAGGTGGCGGCCTTGGCGACGATTCCGTCGACGGAACGGACGATCTCGTCCAAGCCGCGCGCGGGTGAAAAAATCCTGGTCGCCACGCCGACGACGATCCACGGGGTGATGGAGTTCGAAAATGGCGCCGTGGTGACGCTCAATACCAGCTGGGACGTGTGGAGCCATGGCCATGCGCCGATGGAACTCTACGGCGAATTGGGCACGGTGTCTTTGCCGGATCCGAATTTCTTCGGCGGCGACGTTCGCTTCACCAATGGCGCCAAGCTGGTCAAGAAGCTGCCAAAGTGGCAGCATCCGTTCGGCGTGGCCAACCAGATGCATTCGCACGGCATGATGGCCAATTACCGCACCGCCGGTCTCGCCGATATGGCCCTGGCTATCGCGGAGGGCCGGCCGCATCGCTGTTCGATGGAACTGGCGCTGCATGCCGTCGATGTGATGACCGGCATGTTGCGGTCGGGCGCGAGCGGAAAGTTCGTTGCCATGCAGACCACATGCGAACGGCCTGCGGCACTGGGCGTAAAAGATGCGGAAGGGCTGTTGGCGAAGAAGAAACCCTCGGCGAAGAAGAAGTAGCGTAAGCGCTTCAGCGAATGCGACACGTTTCTGTTTACCGACGAACCCTCTCCCCATAGAAACCGGCAGAGGCTAAGGGTGAGAGGCAGAGTCGACTCACCCTTTTTTGCGTTGGCAGCTGCCGCGCTCGCTTTCGATATGAGGATCTCCCATGCCCTATGTGCCCGCTGAAAACCGCTACGAGAACATGGTCTACAATCGCTGCGGGCGATCCGGCCTGAAATTGCCGGCGATCTCGCTCGGGCTCTGGCACAATTTCGGTGACGACACGCCGCACCGGACCAAGCAGGCGATCGCGCGCAAGGCCTTCGATCTCGGCATCACGCATTTCGACCTCGCCAACAATTACGGCCCGCCGCCCGGTTCGGCGGAGACGGGTTTCGGCGAAATCCTGCGGACGGATTTCTCCTCTTTTCGTGACGAGCTGATCATCTCGACCAAGGCCGGGTATGAGATGTGGGCCGGACCCTATGGCGAGTGGGGCGGGCGCAAATATGTGCTGGCCAGCCTCGATCAGAGCCTGAAGCGGATGGGCCTCGACTATGTCGACATCTTTTATTCGCACCGCTTCGACCCTGATACTCCGCTGGAAGAAACGATGGGCGCGCTCGATCACGCGGTGCGCTCGGGCAAGGCGCTTTATGCCGGCATCTCCTCCTACAATTCGCAGCGCACACGCGAGGCCGCCGACATATTGAAGCAGCTCGGCACGCCTTGCATCATCCATCAGCCGAGCTATTCGATGCTCAACCGCTGGGTCGAGGACGATGGTCTGCTCGACACGCTGGAGGGGCTCGGCGTCGGCTCAATCGTGTTCACACCGCTGGCGCAAGGCATGCTGACCGACAAATATCTCGGCGGCATCCCTGAGGGCAGCCGCGCCAGCCAGGGCAAGTCGCTGCGGCCAGCCTTCATCAACGACAAGACCATCGTCAACATCAAGGCGCTGAACGCCATCGCCGGCCGACGCGGCCAGACGCTGGCGCAGATGGCGCTGGCCTGGGTGCTGCGCAAGGGCCGGGTGACCTCGGCGCTGATCGGCGCCAGCCGGCCGGAACAGGTCGAGGATTGCGTCGGCGCGCTGAAGGCGCTCGATTTCAGCGATGCCGAGCTCGCCGAAATCGACACGTACGCGCGCGAGGCCGACATCAATCTGTGGGCCGCCTCCGCCGAGCGCAAGGGTCCGCCACGCAAGTGATTCAGGGCAATCACTTCAGGTTTGCGGCGCCGGCACAGAAACAGTAGCAAAAAGGCCGGTTCGTCGCTATCTGGAGAGAATTGAAGCCGCTTGCATGCGGAAAATGACGAGCAACCGGCGCAAAACGGGTTGGAAACAGGATCATGGCGGCAAGGGATGTGCTGACGAAAAACCAGTTGTGCGTGCTCGAGAAACTCGAGGCCGCCAGCGGGCCGCTCAGCGCCTATACATTGCTCGACCAGCTTCGCGATCGGGGTTTTCGCGCACCGCTGCAGGTCTATCGCGCGCTCGACACGCTGGTGAAGTCCGGCTTCGTGCACCGGCTCGAAAGCCTCAATTCCTTTGTCGCCTGCGCCGAGCCGCACGACCACAGCCATTCGATGACCGCCTTTGCCATCTGCGACACATGTGGGCAGGTGACCGAATTTTCCGACCATGATGTCGGACACCGGCTCGACGAATGGGTGCGCTCGACCGGTTTTGCCGCCAAGAAGGCGGTGATCGAATTTCGCGGGACCTGTGCCAAATGCCTGGCCGAGGCGGCTTAAGGGCCGGTTGTGCCGTGACCTAGCGGTGGAAGCCGGAGGGACAGCGCCCCCCTCTGTCCTGCCGGACATCTCCCCCACACGGGGGGAGATCGGCCATTATCCCGGCTTTCGCCAATCTCCAACGGAGCAAGATGGTTGCAGCGCCGAAGCTGCCAATCTCCCCCCTCGTGGGGGAGATGTCCGGCAGGACAGAGGGGGGCGCGAAGGATCGCTACAGATTGCAACTGGTCGGCCGCGGACATCCGCATGAGGCGCTAATGCGCCTCTTCCCAATTGTCGGCGGCGCGGGCGTCGACGTGCAGCGGCACCGACATCGACACCGCCGGCATCGCGGCGTTCTCCATCACATGACGCACGACGGGGATCGTCGCCTCGACCTCCGCTTCGGCCGTCTCGAAGACCAGTTCGTCATGCACTTGCAGCAGCATGCGGGCGGACAGCCTCGCCTTTTCCAGCGCTTCGTCCATGCGGATCATGGCGCGGCGGATGATGTCGGCCGCGGTGCCCTGCAGCCGGGCGTTGATCGAGGCGCGCTCGTTGAAGGCACGGACCGACGGGTTTGACGACCGTATCTCCGGGTAGTGGATGCGGCGGCCGAAGATCGTTTCGACATAGCCGTATTCGCGGGCATAGGCCTTGGTCGCGTCGATATAATCGCGGATGCCGGGGAAGCGTTCGAAGTATTTCTTGATATAGGCGCCGGCCTCTTCGCGCGGGATCGACAGCTGGTTGGCCAGGCCAAAGGCGGAAATGCCGTAGATGATGCCAAAATTGATCGCCTTGGCGCGGCGGCGTACCTCCGAGGGCATGCCCTCGACCGGCACGTTGAACATCTCCGAGGCGGTGATGGCGTGGATGTCGGCGCCGTCGGCAAACGCCTGCTTGAGCTGCGGGATCTCGGCGACATGGGCGAGCACGCGCAGCTCGATCTGGCTGTAGTCGGCGGAAACCAGCTTGTTGCCCTTGTCGGCGATGAACGCCGTCCGGATCTTTCGTCCCTCGACGGTGCGTACCGGAATGTTCTGCAAATTGGGATCGGAGGACGACAGCCGGCCCGTCGTCGTTGCGGCAAGCGCGTATGAGGTGTGGACGCGCTTCGTATCGGGATGGACGAAACCGGGCAGCGCATCGGTATAGGTCGATTTCAATTTGGTCAGCTGGCGCCAGTCGACGATCTTGCGCGGCAGCTCGTGGCCTTCTGCGGCGAGGTCTTCCAGGAGCTGGGCCGAGGTCGACCATTGGCCGGTCTTGGTCTTGGAGCCGCCGGGCAGGCCCATCCTGCCGAACAGGATGTCGCCGAGCTGTTTTGGCGAGCCGATATTGATGCGCTCGCCGACGAGCTGGTAGATCTCGTCCTCCAGCCGCGCGGCGCCCTGTGCCAGCTCGCCGGAGAGCCGCGACAGGATCTGCCGGTCGACGGAGATGCCGCACTGCTCCATCCTTGCCAGAACCGGCACCAGCGGCCGTTCCAGCCGCTCGTAGACCGAGACGAGGCCCTTGGCGGCAAGCCGCGGCTTCAGCACCCGCCAGAGCCTGAGCGTCACATCGGCATGCTCCGCGGCATAGGCGGTTGCCTTGTCGATGTCGACCTGGTCGAAGCCGACGAAGCTTCGTCCAGAGCCGGCCAGTTCCTTGAGGGCAATGGTCGAGTGGCCGAGCCACTTTTCCGACAGGGCCGCCATGCTGTGGCCGCCGGACGTGCCTGCGTCGAGCACATAGGAAATCAGCATGGTGTCGTCGAAGGGGGCGATATCGATGCCGTGGCGGCTCATGACGACGAGGTCGTATTTCAGCTCCTGAACGATCTTGAGAACCGACCTGTCCTCCAGCAACGGCTTCAGAATGGCAAGCGCATCACGGATCGGAATCTGGTTTTCGACCACTCCGCCGCCGAGCAGGTCGCCATTGCCGCGTTTGTGGGCGAGCGGCACATAGGCGGCGCGACCGGGCGCAGTGGCTATGGACAGGCCGATCAACTCGGCCTGCATCGGATCGGCTGAATTGGTCTCGGTGTCGAAGCCGACGATGCCGGCCTCCATCGCCACGGCCACCCATGCCTTCAACACTTCAGTGTCGCGGATGGAGACGTAGGCGCTGGTGTCGATCTTGCTGGCGGTGGCGTCCTCGAAGCGAAGCGCCGAGAGAAGCGATGGGGTGTCGCCTTGCTTGGGTTCCACCTTGACGGTGGCCGGCACCGCTTCCCCGGCTTCGTCTGTCACTGTGCCCGCCGCGCTTTCGGCGGCGCCCGGCACGCCAAACCCCATATCGGGACCATGCGCGGTGTCGGCGCGCTCGATAATCACGGGCATGGCCTTGACGTCAGCCGCTTCTGTTCCGGTTGCTTCCGCCACGCGGCGGGTCAGCGAGGAGAATTCCATCGTCTTGAGGAAGCCGATCAGCCTTGGTCCGTCGGGCGGGTGCAACACGAAATCGTCAAGTCCGCTGATCCCCGGCACGTCGTTCTTCAGCGTCACCAGTTCACGCGAGATGCGCGCCTTGTCGGCATTGGCGATGATCGATTCGCGGCGCTTGTCCTGCTTGATCTCGGTGGCACGGGCGAGCAGCGTATCGAGATCCCCGAACTGTTCCAGCAATTGCGCCGCCGTCTTCGGCCCGATGCCGGGCACGCCCGGCACATTGTCGACCGAATCGCCGGTCAGCGCCTGCAGGTCGATCATTTTTTCCGGCGGCACGCCCCATTTCTCGATCACCTCGGGAACGCCGATCTGGCGGTCCTTCATCGGGTCGTACATGGCGACCGAAGGGCCGACCAGCTGCATCAGATCCTTGTCGGAGGAGATGATCGTGGTGTCGGCGCCGGCTTCGCAGGCAAGCCGGCAATAGGTGGCGATCAGGTCGTCGGCCTCGTAGCCTTCCGTCTCGAGGCAGGGCAGGTTGAAGGCCCTGGTCGCCTGGCGGATCAGGCCGAACTGCGGGATCAGATCTTCCGGCGGCGCCGAGCGGTTGGCCTTGTATTCGGGGTAGAGATCGTTGCGGAAGGTTTTCGACGAATAGTCGAAGATGACGGCGAAATGCGTCGGCACGATGCCGACATCGGTGTTGCGGGCGTCCTGCGTCAGCTTCCACACCATGTTGCAGAAGCCGAGCACGGCACTGGTCGGCAGCCCATCGGATTTGCGGGTCAATGGCGGTAGCGCGTGATAGGCACGGAAGATGTAGCCGGAGCCGTCGACAAGGAAGAGATGATCGCCTTTTTTCATGGGACGAAGGGATAGCGCGGCGCGGCGTCGTGGTCCATGCCAAAGGCGGCCTCAACCACCGGTTCCGGCAACATCCTGACACGTCGATCCGATCACGGCTATGTTACGAAAGTGTAATCTTCGTGCCCTTGAATCGCCACGTTCGGAGACACAGATAAACGCCATCGGCATTTTTCGCCGAGGTCCGGAGCAAGGCCCGTCCCCCGCCTATCCCGGACACTTGCGGCAGCCTATCCCCCTCTCCGGGCTGCCGCATCGTTTCGAGTAAAGGCCGCCGTGGTTCCCCCTCCACCACGGCGGCATTTTTTTGCCTTTCGGTGCCCGTGGTCCAACGACCGCCGGCTTTTCGTTTTTGCCTCGCAGCTTTAGGGTTGCCGCTCAGAATCGAAAGGCCTGATAAAAATGTCCAGAATTTCTCCCGTCCTCGACCGCCTCGACAACAATCTCGACGAGAGCCTGGAGCGCCTGTTTGGCCTGCTCAGGACCAAGTCGATCTCGACCGACCCGACCTATGCCACAGACTGCCGCAAGGCGGCGGAATGGCTGGTGGCCGAGCTCAGACTGATCGGCTTCGACGCCAGCGTGCGTGACACGCCAGGCCATCCGATGGTGGTGGCGCACCATGACGGGCCGGCGGGCGCACCGCATGTCCTGTTCTATGGCCATTACGACGTGCAGCCGGTTGACCCGATCGAGCTTTGGGAAAGCGATCCGTTCGCACCTTCGGTAAAGCAGATCGAGCCCGGCCGCCAGGTGATCACGGGACGTGGTTCGGCCGACGACAAGGGGCAGTTGATGACCTTCGTCGAGGCTTGCCGCGCCTGGAAGCAGGTGCATGGCGGGCTGCCGTGCCGCATCACAATTCTGTTCGAGGGCGAGGAGGAGTCCGGCTCGCCATCGCTGAAGCCGTTCCTCGAGGCAAATGCGGCCGAACTCAAGGCCGACTTCGCGCTTGTCTGCGACACCGGCATGTGGGACCGCGAAACACCGTCCATCTGCGTCGCGCTGCGCGGGTTGGTGGGCGAGGAGATCACGGTGAAAGCCGCCGACCGCGACCTGCATTCCGGTCTCTACGGCGGTGCTGCCGCCAATCCGATTCGCATCCTGGCCAGGATCCTGGCCGACATCCACGACAAGGACGGCCGCGTCACCATTCCCGGTTTCTATGACGGTGTCGAGGAGACGCCTTCGCAGATCCTGAAGTCGTGGGAGGCGCTCGGCGAGACCGCTGAGACGTTCCTTGGGCCCGTCGGCCTGTCGATCCCTTCCGGCGAACACGGCCGCTCGGTGCTCGAACTCACCTGGGCGCGGCCAACCGCCGAGTTCAACGGCATTATAGGTGGCTATACCGGCAAAGGGTTCAAGACGGTGATCGCGGCGGAAGCCTCGGCAAAAGTGTCCTTCCGCCTCGTCCACAAGCAGAACCCGGAAAAGATCCGCGCCGCTTTCCAGGCCTTCGTCAGGGAGCGCATCCCGGCCGACTGCTCAGTCGATTTCCACCCGCATGGCGGCTCGCCGGCGATCCAGCTTTCCTACGACTCGCCATTTCTCGCCAAGGCCAAGGACGCGCTGTCCGACGAATGGCCGAAGCCGGCGGTGACCACGGGAAGCGGCGGCTCGATCCCGGTGGTCGGCGATTTCCAGACTTATCTCGGCATCGAATCCTTGCTTGTCGGTTTCGGGCTCGACGATGACCGCATCCATTCGCCGAACGAGAAATACGAGATGAGTTCCTTCCACAAGGGCCAGCGCTCGTGGGCGCGCATTCTCGACGCGCTGACACGCTGAGAGGGCCAGACTGCAACTTTCTGTTGATTTTTCATCGGATCGCGGCGAGGACGGGATAGAGCGACGCCGCGCCCAGTTGGACGCACGAATGGGCCGCGACCGGAGAAGACGATGAGCGATATCCGCTTCCACAAGAACGACCTGCCCGGGCTCTTGCACTACGACGTCGGGGCGGTCGCGATCGACACGGAGACGCTGGGGCTCAATCCGCATCGCGACCGGCTTTGCGTGGTGCAGATCTCGCCGGGCGACGGTTCCGCCGACGTCATCCAGATCGCGCCCGGCCAGAAGAAGGCGCCAAACCTCGTCAGCCTGCTCAGGAACCGCAGCATAACCAAGCTGTTCCATTTCGGCCGTTTCGATCTCGCCGTCCTCTACAACGCCTTCGGCGTCATGCCAGAGCCGGTGTTTTGCACCAAGATCGCCTCGCGGCTGACCCGAACCTACACCGACCGGCACGGGCTGAAGGACATTTGTTTTGAGCTTCTCGGCGTCAGCCTGTCGAAGGCGCAGCAATCGTCGGACTGGGCGGCGGAGACACTGTCGCCCGAACAACTCGAATACGCAGCCTCCGACGTGCTTTACCTGCACCAGCTGCGCGATGTGCTGACGATGCGGCTGGCGCGCGACAACCGGACCAAGGAGGCCGAGGCCTGCTTCCGCTTCCTGCCGACGCGTGCGAAACTCGACCTGATGGGCTGGGATGAGGCAGACATCTTCGCCCACAGCTAAGTGGAACCAGGCGTTCGCCTCGACGTTCTATCGATCGATGGAGGGGATGAAATGGCTGCCAGAAAACCAATCGAAACAGCACCCAGGGATGGCTCCAAGGTCACCGTCTACTGGAAGGACAGCGACGGGGTGATGAACGAATCCATCGCGCAGTACAGGTCGCTCGACCGGCTGAAAGCGGCCGGCGGCGACTGGGACGAGAACGACACCGGCTGGTGGGCCTATACGGACGGTCATACGCAAAGAAAGATCGAGCCGATCAGCTGGCGGCCTGCATCCGGGGATGACGACGGCGAATGACGCCGCTGGCGGCGCCGGCTTCTTTCCAATAGGTTGGACCTGTTGCAATCGGAGGTCGATTCGGAGCTTTCCGCTCCGCGACCATTCGCTCGGGAGGGATCTGCAATGGGTACTGAGAGCCTGCTTGTCTTCATCATCATCGGCGCCATCGCCGGCTGGCTCGCCGGCTTGATCGTCAAGGGTTTCGGCCTCGGCCTGATCGGCAATATCGTCGTCGGCATCGTCGGCGCCTTGATAGCCGGCTTGCTCTTCCCAAGGCTGGGATTCGCCATAGGCGGTGGCATACTTGCCTCCATTATCCACGCCACGATCGGCGCGGTGATCCTGCTCGTGCTGATCAAGCTGGTGAAGCAGGCCTGATCCTGCGAAGCACATCAAGGCGCGCCATGAAACAGAACATGCTCTATCTCGTCATCGGCGCGCTCGTCGTCGTGGTCATCGCGCTCGGCATCTATGTCTATCGCGAGCAAACCAGGCCGGAGGGCGTGGAACTCAAGATCGACGACAAAGGCATTTCGATCCAGCAGAACTGAGCGGCGTTGGGGTGGCACGGCAGAGGTGCCGATGATCTAACCCTATCAGGCCGAAAATTGACGATAAGGCAGGGGCCGCTCCATCCTTCGATGCACCCGGATAGAAGCCAAGCCGGATATGGAATGAGAGTGACGTATCGACACATTCGCGGTATGATCTTGGTACA
Organism: Mesorhizobium sp. WSM4850; assembly: GCF_055811735.1. NCBI lineage: Bacteria > Pseudomonadati > Pseudomonadota > Alphaproteobacteria > Hyphomicrobiales > Phyllobacteriaceae > Mesorhizobium > Mesorhizobium sp. WSM4850. The sequence goes on from NZ_JBVVPV010000024.1 coordinate 71,738, forward strand.
GGGAGTTTGGGGCCAACCCACCTACTATTAGGAGGTTGCCATGAGGCACCAAACACTGGACCAACTGCATACGGTGGCAAAGGTACACAGAGACCCAACACCTCCTGCAATGGACCGAACCCAGCGTCTCGAACGTTGGTCAAAACTTCTTGAACGGCAGCCCAACCGACTCCTCACCGCACTTATCGGGACCGAATATCGTTCGTCACCCGAGCGCGACATTATGCGTGGCGAAGGCTCGCCAATATCGGTTGCCTTCGAGGATTCGGTCCTGCGCGATGAGGGGCTAAAAGACGATACTTATGGCGAAGCAAAGCGTTTCTTCGAATTGACCGACGATGAGCTCCACGAAATTGTCTGCTACTGCCATGTGGGCGAGACGATGCAATCATCCTGGGCAGCGCTTTCCGTTCGTGCTGCGATTGGCTAACGCATGATCCCCAGTTCGCGTAACTTTGGTAACAAGGTCATGCGTAGATTCAATGGGTTAGAGCGCGATCGAACGCACTTTACCGATCGCGCTCTAATGACGAGCATAGATTGCGGCTACCTTGCTATTGGCGGTCCGCGCCGAACGACTGCGGCTGGGCAGTTGATGCCGAAATGCGAGAACGCTCCGCCGTCTCGCGATAGACGCCATTGTTGCCGACCGCCAGGAGCAAGGAACGGAGCGGTGACGTGCCGTAACGCATTGAACTAACTTTGAACCATTTAACCCGCCCTTAAATCGCCGCATCTACTCTGCACCCCGAACGCCATGGAGCAACGTTCGTCCCTTGGGACGCGCGCTCTAAGACTTTGAAGCTTCGCATCGGCTTTTCCGAAAATCGATACCGATTTTCAGGCTGATGCGACAAGCATCGGGACAGACTGCACAGCGCATGGCGAACCGCAGAGACAGCCGCATCGAACCGAGCTTCGAGGGACCGCCGCGGGCGAAATCCTCGGCCGGTTTTTCGGTGAGCGAGGAGGATCGCGTCGTGCCGAGCAACCGCAACACCTCTGCAAAGCGCCAATCGGCCAGGACAAAAGCGTCGCGTCACGGGCGCGGCAAAAGCCGGCGCGGCCTGTTCGGCGTGCTCGGCCGGTTGGCCTACTGGTGCTTCGTGCTGGCCATCTGGGGCGGCATCGCCGCTGCCGGCATCGTCGTCTATTACGGCGCGAAAATGCCGGCGGCCACCACCTGGGCCATCCCCGACCGCGCGCCCAATATCAGGATCGTCTCGGTCGACGGAAAACTGCTCGCCAATCGCGGCATGAGCGGCGGCGAAGCCGTCGGCCTGCATGAAATGTCGACCTATATTCCCGAGGCCGTCATCGCCATCGAAGATCGCCGCTTCTATTCGCATTTGGGCATCGACCCGATCGGTCTGTCCAGAGCCATGGTGGCCAACGTTGTCGGCGGGCGTTTTTCGCAGGGCGGCTCGACGCTGACCCAGCAATTGGCGAAAAACCTGTTCCTGACACCCGATCGCACGCTGGAACGCAAGGTGCAGGAAGTGCTTCTGGCGCTCTGGCTCGAGCACAAGCACACCAAGGACCAGATACTCGAAATGTATCTCAACCGGGTCTATTTCGGCTCCGGCGCCTATGGTGTCGAAGCGGCCTCGCGCCGCTATTTCGGCAAGAGCGCGCGCGACGTCACGTTGCCGGAGGCCGCGCTCCTCGCCGGCCTGTTGAAAGCGCCGTCGCGACTGTCTCCGGCGCGTGACCCGAAGGCCGCCGAGCGGCGCTCGCAGCTTGTTCTCGCCGCCATGCGCGACGAAGGCAAGATCAGCGCCAAGGAACTGACCACGGCGATGAGCGCGCCGGCGTCGCGGGTGGCATCCTACTGGACGGGCTCGGAAAACTACGTCGCCGACGCCATCGTGGAAGCACTGCCCGACCTGATCGGCGACGTGCGCGGCGACATCATCGTCGACGCCACCGTCGACCTGACGCTGCAGAAGCTCGCCGAACAATCGATCCGCCGGCTGATCGACGGCAGCGGCAAAAAGCTCAATGCCAGCCAGGGCGTGCTGGTGTCGATCGACAATTCCGGCGCGGTACGCGCCATGGTCGGCGGCTATGATTATTCGACCAGCCAGTTCGACCGCGCCTCGGAGGCGCGCCGCCAGCCCGGCTCGGCGTTCAAGCCCTTTGTTTACATGGCGGCGCTGGAAGCCGGCCGCACGCCCGACAGCGTGCGCAATGACGCGCCGATCAAAATTGGCAAATGGACGCCCACCAATTACGGCGGCAAGTATTTCGGCAAGGTGACGCTGGCGACGGCGCTGGCGAAGTCACTGAACTCGGTGGCCGCCCAGCTGACCATGGAAGTCGGGCCTGACGCGGTCGTCGAGGCGGCGCATCGCATGGGTGTCCAGTCCGACCTCACGGCCAACACCTCGATCGCGCTCGGCACCTCCGAAGTGACACCGCTGGAACTGACGTCGGCCTATGTCCCCTTCGCCAATGGCGGCTACCGGCCGGATGTCCATTTCATCCGCCGGGTGACGACAGCCGGCGGCAAGGTGCTCTACGACAACAATGGCGGCGCCCCGCGCGTCATCAAGCCTGAGATCGTCGGCATGATGAACTCTATGATGATGGGCACCGTTGAAATCGGCACTGCCAGGAAGGCGGCCTTTGCCTGGCCGGCCGCCGGCAAGACCGGCACCAGCCAGAATTCGCGCGACGCCTGGTTCATCGGCTATACCGCCAATCTCACCACCGGAGTCTGGTTCGGCAATGACGATGGCGGTCCGATGAAGAAGGTCACCGGCGGCGCGCTGCCGGCGCAGGCCTGGCATGAGTTCATGGTCGCCGCGCACGAAGGCGTGCCGGTGCGGCCGCTGCCCGGAACATGGCGGTCGACGCCTGCCGATACGATCGTGCAGGACGAATTACCGCCCAACACGGCGCAACCGGCGCCGGTGCCGTCCGCTTCGGTTGGCCAATCCGCGCCGTCCGCCCAAAAAGCGTCGCCGCCTCGCGCCGTGCGTCCCGCCGAAACGGTCGATGCCGGCGGCTTCGGCATGCCGGGCGGTGGCGGCACCACCGCATCGATCAAGCGCCCGGTGCCGCCCGCCGATGTCGGCGGCCCGGTCAAGAAGCGGCAGACCTCGATCCTCGACATCCTCACCGGCGGCTGACCCCCTCGTCATCGCTGCCGTGTTCCGCTACATCTGCGGGTTAAAGAGAGATCGTGAATGGCCGAGACCGACACCAGAAAGACGATCGTGCTGACCGGCGCCAGCCGCGGCATCGGCCACGCCACGGTCAAGCGCTTTTCGCGCGAAGGCTGGCGCGTCATCACCTGCTCGCGCCAGGCTTTTGCCGACGACTGCCCGTGGCCGGCCGGTCCGGAGGACCATATCAAGGTCGATCTCGCCGACCAGGAGGATGTCGGCATCGCGATCTCGGAGATCCGCCATCGGCTGGAGGCGCATGGCGGCCAACTGCATGCGCTGGTCAACAATGCCGGTATCTCGCCAAAGCTCAAGGACGGCAACAGCCGCATGAATTCGATCGACACGCCGATGCATGTCTGGCGCGACGTGTTCCAGGTCAATTTCTTCGCGCCGATCATGCTGGCGCGGGGATTGTTCAGGGAATTGGCGTCGGCCAAAGGCTCGATCGTCAACGTCACCTCCATCGCCGGCACTCGCGTGCATCCCTTCGCCGGCACCGCCTACGCGACGTCGAAGGCGGCGCTCGGCTCGCTGACGCGCGAAATGGCGCATGATTTCGGCCCGCACGGCATCCGCGTCAACGCCATCGCACCCGGCGAGATCGACACCGCGATCCTGTCACCGGGCACGGAAAAGATCGTCGAGACGATTCCGCTACGGAGGCTGGGCACCACGGCGGAAGTCGCCGACATCATCTTCTTCCTGTGCTCGCAGCAGGCGTCCTATGTGACGGGCTCGGAAATCCACATCAATGGCGGCCAGCACGTGTGAGCTTTTGATCGATCGTTGAGGCTGCCCCTCATCCCCCTGCCGGGACCTTCTCCCGTAAAAAATGGGGAGAAGGGGCTTGACCGCAACGCTGGCGACCCCCTCTCCCCGTTCTTCACGGGGAGAGGCGCCGGCTTAGGCTGCTGAAGGCGCTTTCGATGCCGCCAAAACCTCTTCCACGATCCCACGGGCGATCTCGCGCTCACCCATGATGACTGTGTCGGCTCCGAGCCCCTTGAGATGCTCGACCTCGGCATCGGAGTGGGCGCGGGCGATGACGTTGATCTTCGGGTTGGCGGCGCGGGCGCGCAGTACGATCTGTCCCGCCTCGAAGGCGTTGGGGATGGCGAGGATCAGCCGCTTCGCGCCCTCGGGATTGGCTGCGGCGAACACCTCGCTATTCGCGGCGTTGCCTGACACGGTTTCGATGCCGTCGTCCCTGAGCTTCGCCAGCGTCTTGTCGGCATCCTCGATGACGAGGAAGGGCAGGGCGGCCTTCTTCAAGGACGCGCCGACGAGGCTGCCGACACGGCCATAGCCGACCAGGATGGAGTGGCCGGTAAGCGCTGTCCTGGGCGGCGGGCCATCCTCTTTCACCGGTGCCGCAACCGAAGCCAACTGGCCTGGCTCCGTGGCGGGGCCGATCGGCTTTGCCTCGTCGAGCGACGCCGCCTTGCCGGCGCGCCTCTCCAGCCATGGTTTCATCCAGTCGACGGCAAGGAACATCAGCGGGTTGAGGACGATCGACAGGATAGCACCGGCGAGGATGAGGTCGCGTCCTTGTTCGGGCAGCAGCTTCAGCCCGACGCCGAGCTCGGCCAGAATGAAGGAGAATTCGCCGATCTGGGCCAGGCTTGCCGAAATCATCAACGCGGTCGCGATCGGATAACGGAAGGCGACGACGATGACGAAGGCCGCCAGCGATTTGCCGATGACGATGATGGCCAGCGTCGCCAAGATCGGCCAGCCATTGCTGACCAGGCTGAACGGGTCGAACAGCATGCCGACCGAAACGAAGAACAGCACGGAAAAGGCGTCGCGGAGCGGCAGCGATTCCTCGGCCGCCCGATGGCTGAGTTCGGATTCGCTCATGATCATGCCGGCAAAGAATGCGCCCAGCGCCAGCGAGACGCCGAATAGCTTGGCCGCGCCGAAAGCGACCCCGAGCGCGATGGCCAGCACCGCCAGCCGGAACAATTCACGCGACCCGGTATGGGCGACGTAGTGCAGGATCCAGGGGATGACCCGGCGGCCGACCACCAGCATAACGACGACAAAGGCCGCGACCTTGGCCAACGTCATGCCGACGATACCCCAGACGCCGAAGCTCGCCGGCAGCGACAGCAGACTGCTATGGCTCTCCACTTGCTGCTGGCCACCCAGCACGCCGGCCAACGCCGGCAGCAATACCAGCGCCAGCACCATGGCCAGATCCTCGACAATCAGCCAGCCGACGGCGATGCGGCCGCGCTCGGTCTCGATCAGCCGCCGCTCCTGCAAGGCACGCAGCAGCACAACGGTCGAGGCGACGGAAAGCGCCAGCCCGAACACCAGCCCCGCGCCCATCGACCAGCCGAGCATCCAGGCAAGGCCGGCGCCGAGCGCCGTCGCGAAGCCGATCTGCACGATGGCGCCGGGCACGGCGATGGCGCGGACCGACAACAAGTCCTTCAGCGAGAAATGCAGGCCGACGCCGAACATCAACAGGATCACGCCGATTTCGGCCAGTTCATTGGCGAGGCCGGTATCGGCGACGAAGCCCGGCGTGTTCGGCCCGACCAGGACGCCGGCGACGAGGTAGCCGACCAGCGGCGGGATGCGGAAGCGATTGGCAATTGCGCCGAAGACGAAAGCCAGCCCCAAACCGGCGACGATGGTGGCGATAAGCGGCGTGTCATGCGGCATTGTCTATGGAGCGCCTTTCAAAATTACGATGTCGGATATGCACCGCCCGAAGAAGCCGCCTTGCAATATGGCGGCCCGGATGGCCGCGCGGCAACCCGCAAATGCCATGGATCGACGACAAGGGTGGCAGAAGGCGGGTCGCCTCGGGCTGGCAATGGTTGCTGCTAAAAAGAGATGGCCTGCGCGCCTGATGCCCGATCAGGCGGCCTGCAGCAGGTTTTCGATGTCGACGATGGTGTGGTTGGTCAGCGTCTTGGGAATTTCCGCTGTGATTTTCTCGGCAACTTCCTTGTGCAGTTTTCGACGCATGTCACCCAGTACCTGAGGCGGTGCGATCAGCACCATCTCCTTGAAGGCGCCGCGATGCGCGAGCTTGTACAGCCGCTCGGCAATTTCGTCGGCGAAACGCTCCTTGCCGAGGCGATGCCAGTCAGTGTCCTCGACTGCGCTGCGGTGGACGGATGGGCCGTCGCTGTAGCGACCCGGGCGGTCCGAACCTTGCTCTCGCGTTGCCGGATTTTCCTGTTCCATCTCCTGCACGACCTGAAGGTCGGGATATTGGGTGTCGCCGCGTTCTCGAGGAACAGTGCCTTCTCGCCGTCGGCGACCACGACCCACAGTCCGCGTTTCAGCTTGAGGTTGTTCACCGGAGCGCTCCTTTTTCTGTTTTTCATGGTTTTCCAGGCCCCGTCTCTGGAGCCATTGCCGCAGCTGGACAGCCAGGCTCGGATTCGCACAGGCAAACGCGCGCCGAGGCAGGAATGTTCCGATGACGACAAGCACGGCGAGCAAGCCAACCAACGGGGATGACGGTGCTCAGCGCATGTCGGCTTTAATCTACTAGATTGGTAGAATTTAGAAAAAAGTGTTTTGTAATATATCTCGCTTGTCGCTAGAACGGCCGCAGATCAAGGCTCGCAACAGCGGCTTGGATCCGCTCCACTCGTGGGTGTGGAATTTTTTTCTCCTGCCTCTGGTGCTTGCGGAAAAGCGATTGCTTCGCACGAAGCGATGCGCGAGTGCGTTCCTTCTGTTTTTTCGCGCCCGCGCGTAAAACCGACAGCGTATTCAGGATTCCGCTCGTATGCCGCAGGCCGCCGCCAAGCTCAACGCCTTTCCCGTCTTTATGCGGGTCGCTGGCGAAGCTGTGGCCATCGTCGGCGGCGGCGAGGAGGCTCTGGCCAAGGCGCGGCTGATCGGCCAGTCGAGCGCCGTCTTGCGCATCATAGCCGATGCCCCCGAGCATGATTTGCTGGCCTTCATCGCCGCGAATGGCGCCGTCCACATCGCTGCCGCCTATGAGGCCGCGCATCTCGAAAGCGCGGTGATGGTGTTTGCTGCCAGCGGCAACGAGGCGCTTGACCGCCGCGTTGCCGAGGATGCGCGCCGGCTGGGCATTCCGGTCAATGCCGTCGACCGGCCGGAGCTGTGCGATTTCTTCACCCCGGCGCTGGTTAACCGCGCGCCGGTCGCCATTGCCATCGGCACGGAAGGGGCCGGACCGGTGCTTGCCCAGATGCTGCGCAGCCGCATCGACCGCATGCTGTCGCCGTCGCTCGGGCCGCTTGCTTCGCTTGCTGCCTCGTTGCGCGGCACTGTTGAGAGATTGCTGCCGAAAGGCAATGCCCGCCGCCGCTTCTGGAGCGAGTTTTTCGGCGGCGCGCCGGCCCGCGCCATGGAGGCTGGCCAGCTTTCGCAGGCGCACGGTGCCGCCGTCGACCTGTTGCTTTCGAACGCGCCGGCATCGGGTCACATTGCCCTGGTTGGCGCGGGTCCCGGCGCCGAAGACCTGCTGACGTTGCGCGCCCACCGGCTGCTGATGGAAGCCGATGTCATCGTCCATGATGCGCTGGTGCCGGAGGCGATCGTCGCCATGGGCCGTCGCGACGCCGAGCGTCTGCCGGTAGGCAAACGCAAGGGCTGCCACACCAAGAGCCAGGCCGAGATCAATGCGCTGCTGATCGAGCTCGGCCGCGACGGCAAGCGCGTCGTGCGGCTGAAATCCGGCGATCCGCTGGTGTTCGGCCGGGCGGGCGAGGAAATGGCAGCGCTGCGCGATGCCGGCATCGCCTATGAGGTGGTTCCGGGCGTCACCGCGGCCTTCGCCGCCGCCGCCGATTTCGAGCTGCCGCTGACGCTGCGCGGCGTGTCGTCGTCGATGGTGTTCACCACCGGCCACGACCTCAAGGGAAATTCGCTGCCCGACTGGGCCAAGCTCGCCATTTCCGGCGCCACGGTCGCCGTCTATATGGGCCGCTCGGTCGCGGCCGAGGTTGCCGGCCGGCTGATCGAGGCCGGCCTGTCGTCGGATACGGCGGTCGCCGTGGTCGAGAATGCCAGCCTTGCCAACCGCCGCCGTTTCCACGGCACGCTCGCCGACCTGCCGTCGCTGGAGATTCGCGCCGACCTTACCGGTCCGGTCATGACCATCATCGGCGATGCGGTCGCCGGCGCCAATTTTGAACGTTCCGAGCCGCTGGCGGCACACAGGCATGAAGGCGCGGCCCAAACAGCCGCCGAAGGAGCTGATCGATGAAAGTTCTGACAGCAAACCGCCTCGCCGACGGCGAGGCCGTCTGGTACGCCAATGGCGGCTGGGCCGAGACCATCGACAATGCCGATATCGCCTATGACAAGGCGGCTGAAGACCGGCTGGAGGCGATCGGCGCCACGGCCTCTGCCAACAATGAAGTGGTCGACGTCAATCTGATCGACGTGACCGTCGCCAATGGTGTCGTCGAGCCGGTCCGGCTGCGCGAAAAGATCCGCGCCGCCGGCCCGACCAACCGCAACGACCTGGGCAAGCAGGCCCGCCCGGTAGCCGCCCGGGCGGCGTAAACGACCACATTGAAGACAACGGGCGGACGCGCCCGGAAAGACCAGACATGTACCGTTACGATGAGTTCGATCACGATTTCGTCCAGGCCCGCGTCGCCGAGTTCAGCGATCAGGTCGCGCGGCGGCTTGCCGGCGAGATCACCGAGGATCAGTTCCGGCCGCTGCGGCTGATGAATGGCGTCTACCTGCAGTTGCACGCCTACATGCTGCGCATCGCGGTGCCTTACGGCACGCTGAACAGCAAGCAGTTGCGCATGCTTGGCCACATCGCCCGCAAATACGACAAGGGCTACGGCCATTTCACGACGCGCCAGAACATCCAGTTCAACTGGCCGGCGCTGTCGGACATTCCGGCGATCCTGGCCGATCTGGCGAGCGTCGAGATGCACGCCATCCAGACCAGCGGCAACTGCATCCGCAACGTCACCGCCGACCATTTTGCCGGTGCCGCCGCCGACGAGGTGGCCGATCCGCGTCCTTATGCGGAAATCCTGCGCCAATGGTCGTCGGTGCATCCGGAATTCTCGTTCCTGCCGAGAAAATTCAAGATCGCGGTGACCGGCGCGGAGCGCGACCGCGCCGCCATCCAGACGCATGACATCGGCCTGCATTTGAAGAAGAACGCTGCCGGCGAACTCGGTTTCGCCGTCTATGTCGGCGGCGGCCAGGGCCGTACGCCGATGATCGCCAAGAAGATCCGCGACTTCCTGCCCGAGGCCGACCTTCTGTCCTATTGCACGGCGATCCTGCGCGTTTACAACCTCTACGGCCGCCGCGACAACAAATACAAGGCGCGCATCAAGATCCTCGTCCACGAGACCGGCGTCGAGGAGATCACCCGCCAGGTCGAGGCCGAATGGCAGGAGCTGAAGGATGCGGATCTAAAACTGCCGGAAGCCGACATCCGCGCCATCGATGCCTATTTCGCGCCGCCGGCGCTGGTCGATCGGCCGGAAGGCGACGAGGCCGTCAAGCTCGCCCGCCTCGATTCGAAGAGCTTTTCGGAGTGGCTCGACCAGAACGTGGTGACCCACCGTCACCCCGATTATGCCGCCGTGACCATCTCGCTCAAGGCCATTGGCGAAGCGCCGGGCGACGCCTCCGACAGCCAGATGGAAGCGGTCGCCGACCTTGCCGAAAAATATGCTTTCGACGAGCTGCGCGTCAGCCATGAGCAGAACCTGATCCTGCCGCATGTCGCGCGGGCCGACCTCAAGGCGGTCTATGACGCGCTGGTCGACATCGGACTGGCGACCGCCAATTCCAACCTGATATCAGACATCATCTCGTGCCCGGGCCTCGACTATTGCGCGCTGGCCACGGCGCGCTCGATTCCGGTGGCGCAGGAAATCTCGCGTCGTTTCGCTTCGCTCGAGCGTCAGCGCGAGATCGGCGAATTGAAGCTGAAGATTTCCGGCTGCATCAATGCCTGCGGCCATCACCATGTCGGCCATATCGGCATCCTCGGCGTCGAGAAGAAGGGCGCCGAACTCTACCAGGTCACGCTCGGCGGCTCGGCCGACGAGAACACCTCGGTCGGCGAGATCATCGGCCGCGGCTTCAGCTCGGCAGAGATCACCGACGCCATCGAGCAGATCGTCGAGACCTATCTCGGCCTCCGGCTCGACAGAAACGAAAAATTCATCGACGCCTACCGCCGTGTCGGTCCCGCGCCGTTCAAGGAGGCGCTCTATGCTGGCGAAGCCAAGGCCGCTTGATCGTATCGTCGACGTCGAGGCCGGCATCGCCGCCGAAGCGGCGGGGCTCGATGCGCTCTATGGTCATCTGAAGCCGCTGGAGATCATCGAGCGGTCGGCCCGGGAATTCTTTCAAGGTGAAATCGCCGCAGTTTCGTCGTTCGGGGCGGATTCTGCAGTGCTTCTGCACATGATCGCCAAGATCGACCGGACGCTGCCGGTCATCTTCCTCGACACCGGCAAGCACTTCGAGGAGACGCTTGGCTATCGCGACGCGCTGGTTGCCGATTTCGGGCTGACCGATATAAGGGTGATCATGCCCGAAGAAGCGGCGCTCGAACGGATCGATCCGGCCGGTAATCTGAACGAAACCGACACCGACGCCTGCTGCGAGGTCCGCAAGGTCGAGCCGCTGGCGCGCGGCGTCGAGCCGTTCCGCGCTTGGTTCACCGGCCGCAAGCGTTTTCAGGCGACGACGCGGGCATCTCTGCCGGTGTTCGAGGCGGTCGGATCGCGCATTCGCATCAATCCGCTGGCGCATTGGACGACATCAGACCAGGCTAACTATATGCGCGCGCATGCGCTGCGTGAGAATCCGCTGGTCGCCTATGGCTATCTCTCGATAGGCTGCTTCCCGTGCACGCAGCCGGTGCAGCCGGGCGAGGATGCACGCAGCGGGCGCTGGGTGGGGCACGCCAAGACAGAGTGCGGCATCCATTTGTCGGGGCTGGAGAAGTCGCTGACCGACGCATCGCTTTAGGGTATGTCGATATTCAGGTGAGGCTGGCCTGCGAATGGCGGCACGTACCCAAAGTACGCTCCGCTCCGGTTCTCGGAAGCCACCATTCTCGGCTCGGCCTGTCCTGAATCTCAACACACCCTCGAGCGTTTTCAACTTTAGAATTTTGTGGACTTGGGAATTTCTCGATGAGTGAATCGATAGTGAAAAACGCCACCCGCCTCTGGACCCCGACAGGTTTTAGCGAGGACGAGTGGAGTCATGCCGAGAGCGCCGACGCACTGTCCGGCAATGGCCGCTTCATCCTGCCGCTGCAGGTGTTTCTCGACCTCGATCCGGCGGTGCGCCGGTCGGCGAAGGAGCGCCTCGGCGTGCTGCTTCAGCCCGGCGATCAGCTCGAAAAGATCGCGGACCTGCTCGACCAGATATCGCTGGTGGCGCTGGCCTTCCCGGCTTTCAGTGACGGCCGCTCCTTCTCCAAGGGCGAACTGCTGCGCAGCCGCTACCGTTTCGAGGGCGCGGTCCGCGCCACCGGACAGGTTCTGGTCGACCAGCTTCCGCATATGCTGCGCCTCGGCTTCGACGAGTTCGAAGTATCAAATCCAGTGTTGCTGAAACGGCTCGAGGAAGGCCGCACCGGCGGTCTGCCGCTGTCCTACCAGCCGACCGTGAAGCCGGAGGCCAAAGGCCCCAAATATTCCTGGCGGCGGGTGCGCACCGGTTGATCTCCCCACCGAGCAAGTCGCATCTGGTCGGACCACTTTGCCGATTCAATCTTTTATTTTCGGCATCCCGCCCCTTAAGATACGGCCTATTATTTCGTGATCCGAAATAAATTCGCCACCAAGGGAGGAACCGGGAATGGCTGGTAAGAAGATATTGATGCTCGTTGGCGAGTTCAGCGAGGAATACGAGATTTTCGTCTTTGAACAGGCCATGCATGCGGTCGGCCACACCGTGCATGTCGTGTGTCCCGACAAGAAGGCAGGCGATATCCTGAAGACGTCGCTGCACGACTTCGAGGGTCACCAGACCTATACGGAAAAGCTCGGCCACGACTACATCCTCAACAAGACGTTTTCCAAGGTCAATCCGGCTGAATACGATGCCGTCTATGCGGCAGGCGGGCGCGGGCCGGAATATATCCGCATCGACAAGCGCGTGCAGGCGCTGGTGCGGCATTTCCACGAGACCGGCAAGCCGATCTTCACCATTTGCCACGGCGCGCAGATCCTGATGGCGGTCGACGGCGTGCTGCGTGGCAGGGAAGTCGCGGCGCTGCAGTATTGCGAGCCGGAAGTCACGCTCGCTGGCGGCACCTACATCGATGTCGCGCCGACCGGCGCCCATGTCGACGGCAATCTGGTGTCGGCCAAGGGCTGGCCGGGGCTGGCCGCCTTCATGCGCGAATGCCTGAAAGTGCTTGGCACCGAGATCCGCCACGGCGAGATCCTGATGCGCGACGAACGCCAGGCGGCTTGAGTCGGGCCTTGGAAACCGCCGCACCAGTGGTGCGGCGGCTCTACAGCGCCGCGTCCTTTTGGGACGCGCAAAGGACGCTGTAGAACTTGATTCTGCGCATGATCCTTCCGAAAATCGATTTCGATTTTCGGGTGATGCTTTTACGCAGTCATCCGCGCTTCGCGAAACGACACCAGCTTGCTGCGGCTCTCATCCCACAGCGCCAGCTTGACGCAGCGCAGGCTGTCGAGAAGCGTGACGCGGCCGATTTCGCGCAGTTCCGGATAGTCCCTCAGGACCTCCTGGAGCCGATAGCACGGCACCTTGGCGGAGAGGTGATGCACGTGATGGACGCCGATATTGCCGGTGAACCAGTTCAGCACCGGCGGCAGGTCATAATAGGACGAGCCGTGCAGGGCCGCATGCTGGAACTCCCATTCGGAGTCCTTTGCCCACTCGGTCTCCTCGAACTGGTGCTGGACGTAGAACAGCCAGATGCCGGCGGAGCCGGCGAGAACGACGATGGGCAAGTGGACAACCAGGAACGCTTCGAGGCCGACGAACCAGATGAGGGCGGCGGCCGCAACCGCGATGGCCACGTTGGTGGCCATTGACGACACCCAGGGCGTGAGGCCGCCTCGCATCATGCCGACCGGCAGTCGCTGCTCAAAGATGAAAAGCCAAATGGGGCCGAGGCCGAACATGACGAGCGGATGGCGATAGAGACGATAGGCAAGGCGGCCCCGCCAGGACATTTGCCGATATTCGGCAACAGTCAGCGTCCTGATGTCGCCCGTGCCGCGCTCATCGAGGTTGCCGGCGCTGGCGTGATGGGTTGCGTGGGCACGCCGCCAGCAATCGTAAGGCGTCAAGGTCAGGATGCCCAGCCCGCGGCCGATCCAGTCGTCGGCGGTGCGATTGGCGAAGAACGAGCCGTGGCCGCAATCGTGCTGGATCATGAAGATCCGCACCAGAAAGCCGGCGGCCGGAAGGATGAGGATCAGGCCCCACCAATGGCCATAGGCATAGGCAGCCGAGGACAGTGCCCACAGCGTGGCAAAGGGGATGAGGGTGATGGCAAGTTCGACGGCGCTGCGCCGCCTGTCAGGTTTCTTGTAGCGCGCCAGGATCTTCAACCAGGCACGCTTGCTGTTCGCTACAGCTTCGGGGGAAATCATGTTCATCAGGAAGCATAGACGGGCCATTTCGTCGCCGCAAGCCAGGCATCACGCAAAGTTACTGCGGGTAATTGTCGCGCGACGCGCAAGCTGCGGCAAAAGGCATACCAATGGCGCGCAGCGACAGGCGTGTGTGTTGTCTATCGCCGGTTGCCACCGGCGGCTACGCTGCTTTCGATGCCGTCCAGGCGGTCAAGCAATTCCCTGAAACGATCGGGAATGTCGTTCTCCGTCCGGAACGCCGGCAACGCGCGCAGAAAGTGCATCGTTGCCTCGGTGCCGAACTGGCGCCTGATGCCGGCCGCCAGCCTTTCACGTCTTTCGTCATCGTTGGGGGCGCCAGTCTTACGGTCACCGTCGTTGCGGGTCGCCATCTCAAAATCCTGTGTCGGTTTCGAAACTCTTCCAGCAGACGAATGGTTCCCCTATCGCAGCATCTTGGCAAGCAAAGCCGGTGGTTACAGTAAAATTTGAATTAATATCGAAAGGTCTCCATGATGCGTCGTCAAAAGCGCGAGCGGCCTGTCCAGTATCGCTTGCCCCTTGATTTTTGGCCGCCAAACCTCGATATCGGGCACAAAATCCACATCATTTGAAATGACGGGAAACGGCGATGAGCGACCAGGCAAAAGACGAACGCGCGCCCGATGAAGCCGAGACGGCCGGGGCTGCCACCGAACACACGCAAGGCAGCGCCGACGGCGACTATGAAGCGCTTGTGCGGCTGCTGAAGGAAAACGACGAGTTGAAGGACCGCGCGCTCCGCGTCGCAGCCGAGATGGAGAATCTGCGCCGCCGTACCGCCCGTGACGTGCACGATGCACGCGCCTATGCGGTTGCCAATTTCGCCCGTGACATGCTGTCGGTATCGGACAATCTGCGCCGCGCACTGGATGCGATCCCGGCTGAGTCCAAGGCGTCAGGTGATGCCGGTTTGAAGTCACTGATCGAGGGCGTCGAGCTCACCGAGCGCGCCATGCTATCGGCGCTCGAGCGGCACGGAGTGAAGAAGCTCGAGCCGGAAGGCGAGAAATTCGACCCGAATTTCCATCAGGCGATGTTCGAGGTGCCCAATCCGGAGGTGCCGGCCAACACGGTGGTCCAGGTCGTGCAGCCAGGCTATTCGATCGGTGAGCGGGTGTTGCGGCCGGCCATGGTCGGCGTTGCCAAGGGCGGTCCCAAGCATGTGGCAAGCGAAGCGCCGGTCGAGCCAGGGCCGGTGAATGAGCAAGCTGAGAAGGATGCGTAAGTTAAGGGAATAGGGCAGTAGGAGCAGTAGGGGCAGTAGGGTAAAGGAGCCGTACCAATCGTACGGCTTCGTGCTATTCATACAGCCCTATTCACCCGCTCTCCTACTCCGCTATGCCCTTGAACCCGATCGAGCTTCTCGACTATGCCGGTGTCGCCGTCTTCGCGGCGACCGGTGCGCTGGCCGCTTCGCGCAAGCAGCTCGACATCATCGGCTTTCTGTTCCTGGCCAGCGTCACCGGCATCGGCGGTGGCACGTTTCGTGACGTCATCCTCAATCTGCCGGTCTTCTGGGTTACCAACTCTGGCTATGTGCTGATCTGCGCGGTGGTGGCGATGCTTGTCTTTTTCGGGGCGCACCGTCTCGAATCCCGCTGGAAATTACTGCTCTGGCTCGACGCCGTCGGCCTCGCCGCGTTTTCGGTGATGGGTGCCGCCAAGGGCCTGGCCATCACCGGCTCGCCGGTCGTGTCCGTTGTTACCGGCGTGCTCACCGCCACGTTCGGCGGGATCTTGCGCGACCTGCTGGCCGGTGAGGCTTCGGTGCTCTTGAGACCAGAAATCTATGTCACCGCCGCCCTTGCGGGCGCCATCCTGTTTACAACAGGCGATCTCGCCGGACTGCCGCCGCTCGCCTCGGGCCTGGTGGGCTTCATAGCCGCTTTCTGCGTGCGTGGCGGCGCGCTTAAGTTCGGCTGGGCCTTTCCGTCCTACAAGAGCCGGCCCGGCCGGCGGCCGGAAGATATTCCGTGAAATGAGGGCGAGTAGCGAATAGGGACAACGATCCGCAGGCGGAACTCCCACTACTCGCTACTCCCTATTCGCTACTCATTGGAATCTCAGGCGGCGAAGCGCTGGGCTTCCCCGCCATAATAGCTGACGTAGCGGGCGCCGATCTCCTTGACCGGCATCACCACGAACACGTCGACCGTCGAGAATTCGCGGTCGATGACGCAGCCGTCGCCGATGCGCGCGCCGACGCGCAGATAGCCCTTGACCAGCGGTGGCATCGCCGCGATCGCGGCCTTGGCGTTGACCGCCTCGATCGGCATCAAATCCATGGAACAGTAGCGGCCGGCGACGGCGCGCACGTCCCAGGCCGAATTCGTCCGGCAGTGATGGGCGAGATAGGTCAGCGCTTCGGCGTGTGCCGCCGGCACGGTGCCGGGGAACGAGGCGCAACCGGTCATCACGCCGATCCCATAATGGTTGATATAGGCCCAGATACCTTGCCAGAGCGCCTCGATGGTGCGCTTCGAGCGGTATTCCGGCAAGACGCAGGAGCGGCCGAGCTCGAGGAAACGCTGGCCGGGATGGCGGGCGATAAGATTGGTCAGCTCAAACTCGCCCTCGGAATAGAAGCCGCCGGCCGCTGCCGCGATCTCCTGCCGCAACAGGCGGTAGGTGCCGACAATGCGGCGATGCTCGGGACCGGACAGCGAGGTGTCGAAGACGAGCAGATGATCACAGAGCGGATCAAAATGGTCGGCGTCGCGGCGGTCCTGCACCTGAAACAGGGTTTTCTTGGCGCCGAGCTCGTCATAGAACACCCGGTAGCGCACTTCCTGCGCGGCGGCGATCTCGGCCTCGTTGCGTGCGAGCCGCACTTCGAGGTTGCCGATACGGCCAAGCGCTTCGCCTTTTATGACAGCATCGACGTTGCGCCCGGTGAGCAAAGCACCCCTGGCGTTCGGCCGAGCGTCACATTCCGGCATAACTGTATGCACGAGTGATTCTCCTTCGAGCCATCCCTCTTGGCACGGGGATACGGCGTAGGTGCAACAGGATTGTGACAGTACCGTGATACGGCCCTGCCGGCAATACTTCGTCGGCTGGGCAACCCTTCAACCGGCTATGTTCTGCAGGTAAGCCAGGCAAGGACAGCCGGCGGATCAAGCGGCCACGTGACCCTCGACCGCATGGACAAGCGCGTCGGGGTCGAGCGGCTTGGTGACGAAGCCGCTGGCGCCATGGGCGAGCACTGCGTGGCGGGTCGTTTCCTGACTGTCCGCCGACAGCACCATGATCGGAACCGGCGACACGGCGGTTTCCTCCTCGTGCCGGCGGATGGCGGCGATCGCGTCCAGCCCGTCCATGACAGGCATGTGCAGGTCCATCAGCACCACGTCGAAGCGGTATTTGTGGTCGGTGCCGGTGATGGCCTCGACGGCGGCCTTGCCGTTGCCGACCAGTTTCACGCGATGCCCGGCCTTTAGCAGCGTGGCACGGGCAAGCATGGCGTTGATGTCGTTATCCTCGGCGATCAGCACGGAGAGGCCCCGCCGCCGGCCGCCAATGGCGCGGGCGGTTGGTGCGCCGCGCTTTTCCGGCTGCGGCTGGGTGAGGGCAGGCACGCTGCTGGTCAAAAGCACGCGAAGCAACGTTTCGCCACGCACCGGCCTTGCCAGAAAGGTGGCGTAGCCGCTGGCGCGGAACTCGCCCAGCATGCCGCGGTCGGTTGGCGCGATCAGTGTGATCGCCTCGCAATCGGCAAAGCCGCTCTGGCGAAGGCGCTTGAGCAACCTGCCGTCGCCTTCCTCCATGGCCGCATCGACCAAAAGCGCGTCGCAGCCTTCGGCGAAGGACGCTGCCTGGGCGGCGGTGGTGGCCAGATCGACCTTGCCGCCATTGGCGCGGATGGTGCGGGCGATGGCGTCGGCCTCGATGGCGTTCTTCGACAGGATCACGGCGCGCCGCCCTGACAGCGCATCCCGACGGCTCTGCGGCGGCTCGGTGGCCGAGATTGCAGGGATTTCGAAGACGAATTCCGAACCCTGGCCGAGCTGGCTCGACACCGAGATCGTGCCGCCCATGGCGATCACCAGGCGCCTGGAGATGGCAAGACCGAGCCCGGCGCCGCCATGCGCGCGAGTCGACGTGCCGTCAGCCTGTTCGAATTCCTCGAAGATGCGCTCCAGGTCGTCCTCGTGCAGGCCGGGACCGGTGTCGGTGACGGTGAAGCATATGCGGTCGGTGGTTTCGGTGCGGGCACGAGCGATGCTCACCAACACGCCGCCGCTGTCGGTGAACTTGATGGCGTTGCCGATGAGGTTGAGCAGCACCTGCCTGACCCTTCCAGGATCGGCTGATATCATCTGCGGCACGTCGGGTTCGACATGGCAGCCAAGGCCGATGTTCTTGGCGAAGGCACGCGCCGCCAGGAGTTCTACGATGTTGTCGGCGATCTCGCGCACCGACATTGGCTGCGGTTCGGGATCGAAGCGGCCGGCCTCGATCTTGGAATAGTCGAGCAGGTCCTCGATCAGCGCCAGCAGCGCGCTGGCCGAGGTCGAGATGGCGCCGACATAGGTCCGTTGTTGCGGCGAGAGCCCGGTGTCCGCCAGCAGCTTGGCCATGCCCATGATGCCGTTCATCGGCGTGCGGATCTCGTGGCTGACGGTGGCGAGGAAGCGCGATTTGGCCTGGCTTGCATATTCGGCTCGCTCGCGGGCGGTGATCAGCGACGTTTCGGCGTGCTTGCGGGCGGTAATGTCGCGGGCGATGGCGCGATGCGAGACAGCGCCGCTCTCCTTGTCGCGCACGGACAGTTCGATCCATGAGAACCAGCGCGGGCCGCTCGGTGTTCTAATGGCGACGTCGGTGGAGCTCAGGCATTCATGGTCGGAAAAAGCGGCATCGGGAACTATGCCGACGTCGATGCCGAGGTCGGCCAGGGCCTTGCCGGCAAGGTCGCGCTGGTCGGCTCCGACAAGCTCGGCGAAAACCTTGTTGGCATAGACGATGTGGGCGTCACGGTCGCGATGGACGACGAGATCGCCAAGCGCGTCGATCAGCCCGCGAAAGCGTTCCTCGCTCTCCTGCATCTCCCACACGCGGTCGGCCAGGCTCTCAACCTCGGCGCGGCTGCGCGCTGCGGTCTCGCCAAGCAGCGCAACCGTGCGGCGCGCCGTGCGCCTGGCACGCAGATGCACGGCAAGGCCTGCCATGCCAGTCGACAAAAGCCCGACGGTGATGAAGATCGGCGCGCCGGTCAGATGCGACAGGCCCGCCAGCACGACGATGGCGACGAGCATCAGGAACGGCAGGCCTTCGCGATTGGCGGCGGGCAATTCAGGCGCCAGTGGCGGCGCCGCGATATGCTGCCGGCTTGGCGCCTCCGGGCCGATCCCGTCGACGTTTTCGGCGCTCTCTGTTTCTCTGATGCCGGATTCCGTGACCATGCGGAAACCCTTGCCAGACAGAGATTATGGAAAATTACCGCGGATCGTTCGAATTTTAGCGGTCGCGCGGTTTTTTCCTCTCCGCTCCTGAAGCGCATCGCGTTTGGCCGGCCTCATGCGAGGCGCTTCACCGCTGCACACCCTGGGTCAGGCCCGAGGGCATGCTTTTGCTCGACATGCATTAAAAATCGGAGAAGGAAGAGCTCACATGTCCACCACCACGCGACCGCGGACCTTGCCCTCGACGATATCGTGCGCGGCGTCGATGATGCCATCGAAGCCAATGGTCGTGGACAGGTTGGCGAGCTTCTGGAGGTCGAGGTCCGTGCCGATGCGGCGCCACGCCTCCATGCGGACCGTTTTTGGCGCCATCACCGAATCGATGCCGAGCAGACAAACGCCGCGCAGGATGAACGGGGCGACGCTCGTCGGCAGATCCATGCCGCCGGCCAGGCCGCAGGCGGCGACGGCGCCGCCATAGGAGGTCATCGAAAGGACATTGGCCAGGGTGTGACTGCCGACCGCGTCGACGCCGCCGGCCCAGCGTTCCTTGGCGAGCGGCTTTGCCGGCTGGGCAAGCTCGTCGCGCGAAATCACCTCCGAAGCACCCAGGTCGGTCAGGTAGGAACTTTCAGCGCTGCGGCCGGTCGAGGCGACGACGTGATAGCCGAGGCTGGACAGAATCGAAACCGCGACCGAGCCGACGCCGCCGGCCGCGCCCGTCACCACGACGGGGCCGCGTTCCGGCACGATGCCGTGCCGTTCCAGCGCGATAACGCAAAGCATGGCGGTGTAACCTGCCGTGCCGACCGCCATCGCATCATGCGGGCTCATGCCCTGGGGCAGCGGCACCAGCCAGTCGCCCTTGACACGGGCGCGCTCAGCATAGGCGCCAAAATGCGTCTCGCCGACGCCCCAGCCGTTCAATATGACCTTGTCCCCCGTGCGCCAGTCGGCATGGGAGGACGAGATCACGGTGCCGGCGAAATCAATGCCCGGCACCAGCGGCCAGCGGCGGATCACCGGCGCCTTGCCGGATATGGCGAGGCCGTCCTTGTAGTTCACCGTCGTCGCCTCGACGGCGACGGTGACGTCGCCTTCCATTAGGTCGGCTTCGGTAAGGTCGGTGATCGCGACCGACTGCTTCTTCTCGGCGTCGCGCGAAACGAGGATGGCTTTGAAGGTTTCGGGCATGTCTTCTCCTCGGGCTTCTTGAATGGGACACTGTATGGCGGCAGAAGGCCAGGTCAATCGCTTGAGGGCTTGGCCTCACGCCGCCAACCAATGAGTTCGTCGAGGACGACCACCACCGCGCCGACCGCGATGAAGGCGTCGGCGAGGTTGAAGATGGCGAAGGACCATATTGGGGTGTGAAACAGGATATAGTCGATCACGTGACCATAGGTAACCCGGTCGAACAGATTGCCGAGCGCGCCGCCGACGATCAGCGCAAAGCCGATGCGGGTAAGCACGTGGCTGGGCGGAGTGCGGGCCGCGAGATAGAGCACGAAAGCGACGACGAAAGCGGCGATGACCACCAGGCCCGTGTCACCGAAGGACGAAAACATCGAGAAGGCGATGCCGGTGTTGTAGGTGCGATACAATGCCAGGAACGGGACAAGATCGACCTTTTCCTGAAAAGGGAGGCCGGTCTCGACCAGATATTTCACCCACTGGTCGAGCGTCACCGCGGCGGCGACCAGCACGACGTAGGGCAACCAGGATTTTGCCGTTTGGGATTTCACCGTTCGGGATGTCACGGTCAGGCGCCCTCCGGGGCAAGTTTCAGCACGCCGCGCCGGATCTCGAACAGCATGATGCCGGTGGCCACCGCGAGATTGAGCGAATCGGCCCGACCGGACTGTGGAATCCGCAGCAATCTGTCGCAGCTTTCGGCCAGGCTTTCGGGCAGGCCCTGCTGTTCGTTGCCCATCATCAGCAGCACCGGGCCTTTGGAAAAGTCGACCGAACGGTAATCGACCGCACCCTTCAGATGTGTGCCGGCAACAAGGCCAGGAAAGCTTTTTCGCCACGCAAGGAAGGCCTCCGGCGTCGCCTTGGTGACCGGCACGGCGAATATCGAGCCCATCGTGGCGCGCACGGTCTCGACGGAAAAAGGATCGGTGGTCTCGCCGACCAGGATGATGCCCTTGGCGCCAACGGCATCGACGGTGCGGATGACGGTACCGAGATTGCCGGGATCGCGCACGCGGTCCAGCGCCACCCAGACATCGCCGTCTTGAGCGCGGATGTCCTTCAGCGGCAGGAACTTTTGCGAAAAAACGCCGACCACCATTTGCGGGTTGTCGCGGCGGGTGATGGCGACGAGCACTTTTTCCGAAACTTCGAGCACGGTGCCGCCGGCGGCAACCGTGCGTGCCGCGACCTTTTCGACCGCCGCGTTGCCGCGTCCGGCTTTGGCGAAGACCAGCGTCCGGATCGACCACCCGAGGTCGAGCGCGTCGATGACCAGCTTCAGCCCCTCGGCCATGAATGCGTTCTGCTGGTCGCGGTATTTCTTCAGCGAGAGCGCCTTGATGTCCTTGATCAACGGATTGGCAAGGCTGGTGACTTCCTTCACCTGCCCTGGCGCGCCGGCGTGCCGCTCGCTCATTCAGGCCACCCAGCGCGAAAACAGCGAGGTGGACAGCGCCCGGCCGGCGGATTTCTCGCGGATAATCAGTTCCCCGGATTCGACCGTGCCGCCCATGCCGGCAAAAGTGTCGCGCATCAAGGCATGGATGGCGAAGAAGGAAGCGCGGATCGAATAGGCGGTCAGCACGACAGCGAGCGGCTTCGGCGTCAGGACCGAGCGGCAGAGGTCGGTCAGAGCAGGCAGATCCTCGAACAATTGCCAGACCTCGCCCCTGGGGCCACGGCCATAGGCGGGCGGATCGAACAGGACGATGTCGTAACGGCTGCCACGGCGCTCCTCGCGCTCGGCGAATTTTAGGGCGTCGTCGACGATCCAACGGATCGGCTTTTGCGACAGGCCCGCAATCTCCTGGTTCTCCCTGGCCCAGCCGATCGCCTTCTTGGAAGCATCGACATGGGTGACCTCGGCGCCGGCGCGCGCCGCCACCAGCGAGGCAAGGCCGGTATAGCCGAACAGATTCAGCACTTTGACCGGCCGCTTCGCCGCCGCGATCAGCCCGGCCATGTGATCCCAGTGCGAGGCCTGCTCGGGGAACACGCCGACATGGCGAAACGAGGTGAAGCGGCCGAGATAATCGATGCCGTCATGCTTCATTGGCCAGGTTTCGCCGAGCGGCGTCCTGGGGAAACGCCAGCGGCCGATGCCTTCCTCGTCGGTGTCGCCGGTGAAAATGGCGTCGGCGCGGTCCCAGTCTTTGGCCGGCAACGCTTTTTGCCAGATCGCCTGGCCTTCAGGCCGAACGATGCGATAGGGGCCGTACTGCTCGAGCTTCTGTCCGGCACCGCTGTCGAGCAACGCGTAGTCGGCGTTCGGCGCGACTTCGAGGATCAGCGGCAGGTGTTCGGCGGGCAGGGCGCCGTCGCGGCGGGAAAGGACGCGCGGCGCGGCTATCGGCTCGGTGCGGTTGCCCGATGCGCCGGTTCCGCGCGGTTCCGCCCCGCCCTTTGCGAGCTGATGCGAGCGGCTGTCGCGGCGTTTGTCGCGAAAAGGTTTCAAGAAGAGCATCTCCGGGCCGACGTGGCCCGCTTCTGCCACAGCACATTCACCGGCGCAATAAACGCAGTCGCTGGACATTCCCGAAACGGTCAGCCGCGCCTGATGAAGAGCAGGGCGGCAACCAGCGATATGAAGCCGACGGCCTTGAAGCCGGCGACGATCATATGGCCGGTTTCCCAACGCAGCCGGATCGCTTCGAAATTCTCCGGAATCGGCCCAGGCACCCAGGTGGCCAGAATATCGTTCGCCGGCTTGACGAGAGCAAACCACATCGCAAGAGACACCGCATAGAGTACGGCAGCGGCCAACGCGTACCAGAACGCCGGTCGGTCATTGCGCAGCATCCAAGCGAGCAGTCCCGGACAGCCGATCGCGGCCAGGTCCAGTGGCGCGCCAATGACGGCAAACAGCTGGAACTGGGCGTTGAAGACAGTCGTCTCGCGCCAGAGAGAAGGCGACCATTTCGTCAGCCGAGGAGCTGATTCCAGGACATGGGTGAAGGATGGTCCAAGGCTGAGCGCCGCGACAACGGCGGCCAAGATGGACCAGAACAACAGGAACCCGCGTATCTCCATAACGCCCGAACAACGGGGTGACGCCGGAGACGTTCCCCGTCGGAAGGGAGTAGGGCAGTAGGGCAGTAGGGCAGTAGGGCATAAAGCAGTAAGTGAATAGGGAAAGATGGCTTGCACGAAGCCGATCCAATGGTACGACTCCCCCTACTCCCCTACTCCCCTACTC
>NZ_JBVVPV010000025.1:0-94745 GCF_055811735.1 Mesorhizobium sp. WSM4850
AGAGAAGCTGCGCTTCGCCATCCGTGAAGGCGGCCGCACCGTCGGTGCCGGCATCGTCGTCACCATCAAAGAGTAATTTGGACTTAAACCGATCTGTCGCGGGCGCTGCCCGCGCCGCGCCAGAACAAGGAAGTGACGCATGAACGGACAGAATATCCGCATCCGCCTGAAGGCGTTTGATCACCGGGTGCTTGACGCCTCGACGCGGGAAATCGTGTCGACGGCCAAGCGTACCGGCGCCAACGTCCGCGGCCCCATTCCGCTGCCGACGCGGATCGAAAAGTTCACGGTCAACCGGTCGCCTCACGTCGACAAGAAGAGCCGCGAGCAGTTCGAGATGCGCACGCACAAGCGTCTGCTCGACATCGTCGATCCGACCCCGCAGACGGTCGACGCTTTGATGAAGCTCGATCTTGCCGCCGGTGTCGACGTTGAGATCAAGCTCTAAGGAACCAGAGCGGCGGGGCGACCCGGAACTCTGAAGGAACAAGAGGCGTGGAGGGGCGACAAGCCCCGACAGGGAACTCTGAAGGAACAAGAGGCGTGGAGGGGCGACAGCCCCGACAGGGAACTCTAAAGGAATGAACCGATGCGTTCAGGTGTGATTGCAAAGAAGGTGGGAATGACCCGCATCTACAACGATGCCGGGGAACATGTTCCCGTCACCGTTCTCCAGATGGAGAACTGCCAGGTCGTGGCGCAGCGCACGCAGGAGAAGAACGGCTATACCGCCGTCCAGCTCGGCGTTGGCCTTGCCAAGGTGAAGAACACGTCGAAGGCGATGCGCGGCCATTTCGCGACCGCTTCCGTCGAGCCGAAGGCCAAGGTTGCCGAGTTCCGCGTCTCCGCCGACAACATGATCGATGTCGGCGCCGAGATCACCGTCGATCATTTCGTCGTCGGCCAGAAGGTCGATGTGACGGGAACCACGATCGGCAAGGGTTTCCAGGGCGTCATCAAGCGGCACCACATGGGCGGCGGCCGCGCGACCCACGGCAACTCGGTCTCGCACCGTACGCACGGCTCGACCGGCCAGCGCCAGGACCCGGGCAAGGTGTTCAAGGGCAAGCATATGGCCGGCCACATGGGTGACACCCGCGTCACCACGCAGAATGTCGAGGTCGTCTCGACCGATGCCGATCGCGGTCTGATCCTGATCCGCGGCGCGGTTCCCGGTTCGAAGGGCGCCTGGATCCTGGTCCGTGACGCAGCCAAGGTTGCGCTGCCGGCCAATGCGCCGAAGCCCGCCGCAATCCGCGCCATTGCAACCAATGATGGCGCCAAGAACGATGCCCCGGCCACAGTAGATGCCCCGGCCACAGAGGGAGCGGAATAATGGACCTCAAGATCACAACGCTTGGCGGCAAGGACGCCGGCAAGGTGAAACTCTCCGAGGAGATTTTCGGCCTTGATCCGCGCGAGGACATCCTGCAGCGCGTCGTGCGCTGGCAGCTTGCCAAGAAGCAGCAGGGCACGCACAAGACCAAGGGTCGCGCCGAGATCGCCCGCACCGGCGCCAAGATGTACAAGCAGAAGGGGACGGGCCGCGCCCGTCACCATTCGGCACGCGCTCCGCAGTTCCGCGGCGGCGGCAAGGCCCACGGCCCGGTCGTCCGCAGCCACGAGCACGATTTGCCGAAGAAGGTGCGTGCGCTGGGCCTCAAGCATGCTCTCTCGGCCAAGGCCAAGAGCGCCTCGCTCATCATCATCGATGAGCTGATGCTGACCGAGGCCAAGACCAAGGCGCTGATCGCGAATTTCGCGACGCTGGGCCTGTCCAACGCCCTGCTGATCGGCGGTGCCGAGCTCGACAAGAATTTCAAGCTGGCGGCGACGAACATCCCGAACATCGACGTGCTGCCCATCCAGGGCATCAACGTCTACGACATTCTGCGCCGCGGCACGCTGGTCCTTTCGAAGGCCGCCGTCGAGGCTCTCGAGGAGCGCTTCAAATGACCGACCTTCGTCACTACGACGTGATCGTCTCGCCGGCGATCACCGAAAAGTCGACCATGGCTTCCGAGCAGAACCAGGTCGTCTTCAACGTCGCCAAGAAGGCGTCGAAGCCGGAAATCAAGGCTGCCGTCGAAGCGCTGTTCGGCGTCAAGGTGATGGCCGTGAACACGCTTGTCCGCAAGGGCAAGATCAAGCGCTTCCGCGGCACGATCGGCCGCCAGAGCGACGTCAAGAAGGCGATTGTGACGCTGGCCGACGGCCAGTCGATCGACGTCGCGACGGGTCTCTGAGCAAGACCGCGAGGACAACAGACATGGCACTGAAAAAATTCAACCCGATAACGCCGAGCACCCGCCAGCTGGTCATCGTCGACCGCTCGGGCCTCTACAAGGGCAAGCCCGTCAAGGGCCTGACCCAGGGCCTGACCAAATCGGGCGGCCGCAACAATTACGGCCGCATCACGGCCCGCTTCATCGGCGGCGGTCACAAGCGTACGTACCGCATCATCGACTTCAAGCGCCGCAAGTTCGACATTGTCGGCACGGTCGAGCGTATCGAATACGATCCGAACCGCAGCGCCTTCATCGCGCTGATCAAGTATGACGATGGCGAGCTGTCCTACATCATCGCTCCGCAGCGCCTTGCTGCCGGCGACAAGATCGTGGCCGGCGAAGCGGTCGACGTGAAGCCGGGCAATGCGATGCCGCTGGCCTCGATGCCGGTCGGCACGATCGTCCACAACATCGAGCTGAAGCCGGGCAAGGGCGCCCAGGTTGCCCGTTCGGCTGGCGGTTATGCCCAGCTCGTCGGCCGTGACCAGGGCATGGCGATCCTGCGCCTCAACTCCGGCGAGCAGCGTGTCGTCCACGGCTCGTGCATGGCCACTGTCGGCGCCGTGTCCAACCCGGACCACGGCAACATCAATGACGGCAAGGCAGGCCGCACGGTGTGGCGGGGAAAACGTCCGCACAACCGCGGCGTGACCATGAACCCGGTCGACCATCCGCACGGCGGCGGCGAAGGCCGCACCTCGGGTGGCCGCCATCCGGTTTCGCCTTGGGGCAAGCCGACCAAGGGCAAGAAGACGCGGTCCAATAAGGCGACCGACAAGTTCATCCTGCGCTCGCGCCATCAGCGCAAGAGCTAAGAAGAGGTAACGCCAAGTGACTCGTTCGATTTGGAAAGGCCCCTTCATCGACGGCTACCTTCTCAAGAAGGTGGACAAGGTTCGTGAAGGTGGTCGCAATGAGGTGATCAAGATGTGGAGCCGTCGCTCCACCATCCTGCCGCAGTTCGTCGGCTTCACCTTCGGTGTCTACAACGGCCAGAAGCACGTTCCCGTTTCGGTGAACGAGGACATGGTCGGCCACAAGTTCGGTGAATTCGCTCCGACCCGGACCTATTACGGTCACGGCGCGGATAAGAAGGCGAAGAGGAAATAATCATGGGCAAGGCCAAAGCTCCGCGCAGGCTTGCTGACAACGAAGCGCGCGCCGTGTTGCGCACGATCCGTATCAGCCCGCAGAAGCTGAACCTGGTTGCCGCGCTGATCCGCGGCAAGAAGGTCGCGACAGCGCTCTCCGATCTCGAATTCTCGGCCAAGCGGATTTCCGGCACGGTCAAGAAGACGCTGGAATCGGCGATCGCCAACGCGGAAAACAACCACGACCTCGACGTCGATGCGCTGATCGTGGCGGAAGCCTATGTCGGCAAGTCGATCGTCATGAAGCGGTTCCATGCCCGTGGCCGTGGCCGCGCCAGCCGTATCGAGAAGCCGTTCTCGCACCTCACGATCGTCGTTCGTGAAGTCGAAGAAAAAGTGGAGGCCGCATAATGGGCCAGAAAATCAATCCGATCGGTCTGCGTCTCGGCATCAACCGCACCTGGGATTCGCGCTGGTTCGCCAACACCGGCGAGTACGGCAAGCTGCTGCACGAGGACATCAAGATCCGCAACTATCTTGAGAAGGAACTCAAGCAGGCTGCGATTTCGAAGGTCGTGATCGAGCGTCCGCACAAGAAGTGCCGCGTCACCATCCATGCGGCGCGTCCGGGCCTGATCATCGGCAAGAAGGGCGCCGACATCGAGAAGCTTCGCAGGAAGCTGATGGAGATGACGAAGTCCGAGACGCATTTGAACATCGTCGAAGTGCGTAAGCCCGAGATCGACGCGACGTTGGTCGCCCAGTCGATCGCCCAGCAGCTCGAGCGCCGTATCGCGTTCCGCCGCGCCATGAAGCGCGCCGTGCAGTCGGCGATGCGCCTTGGTGCCGAAGGCATCCGCATCAACTGCGCCGGCCGTCTCGGCGGCGCCGAGATCGCGCGCATGGAATGGTATCGCGAAGGTCGCGTGCCGCTGCATACGCTGCGCGCCGATGTCGACTACGGCACGGCCGAAGCACACACCGCCTACGGCATCTGCGGTGTCAAGGTCTGGGTGTTCAAGGGCGAAATCCTCGAGCACGACCCGATGGCTTCGGAGCGGCGCGCCACCGAGGGCGATCATGCGCATGGCGGTGGTGGTGAGCGCGAACGCGGTCGCCGTCGCGAAAACGCCTGAGACAGTTGAGAATTTGGAGTTAGAACGATGCTGCAGCCAAAGCGCACAAAGTTCCGCAAGCAGTTCAAGGGTCGTATCCATGGTGCCGCCAAGGGTGGCACCAATCTGGATTTCGGCGGTTTCGGGCTGAAGGCGCTTGAGCCGAACCGCGTCACCGCGCGTGAGATCGAGGCGGCCCGCCGCGCGATTACCCGCGAGATGAAGCGCGCCGGCCGCGTCTGGATCCGTATCTTCCCGGACGTGCCGGTGACGTCGAAGCCGACCGAAGTCCGCATGGGCAAGGGTAAGGGCGCGGTCGATTATTGGGCGGCGCGCGTCAAGCCTGGTCGCATCATGTTCGAGATCGACGGCGTCAATGAGGAAACCGCCCGTGAGGCGCTGCGTCTCGGCGCGGCCAAGCTCTCGGTCAGGACGCGCTTCGTACAGCGCATCGCAGAATAGGACGGGCTGATCATGAAAGCCGAAGACATCCGGACCAAGACCCAGGACCAGCTGACCGACGAATTGGCCAGCCTGAAGAAGGAGCAGTTCAACCTGCGCTTCCAGAAGGCCACCGGCCAGCTCGAGAAGACCGCGCGCGTGAGGCAGGTCCGCAAGGACATTGCGCGTATCAAGACCATCGCTGCGGAAAAATCCGCGGCTAAGAAGGCTTAAGGACGAAAACCATGCCAAAGCGCATTCTGCAGGGCACCGTCGTCAGCGACAAAAACGAGAAGACGGTTGTCGTCAAGGTCGAACGGCGCTTCACGCATCCCGTGATGAAGAAGACCGTGCGCATGACCAAGAAGTACAAGGCGCACGACGAGAACAACGCCCACAAGGTCGGCGATCAGGTGTTCATCCAGGAATCGAAGCCGATTTCCAAGGACAAGCGCTGGACCGTCGTGTCTTCGGACCAGGCGTAAAACAACGAATTTTGGACAGACCGGGGAGGGGCTTTGCGCCCGTCCCGCTAGAAGAGAAGAAGGCGGCCAGTCATGATTCAGATGCAAACAAACCTCGACGTCGCGGATAATTCCGGCGCCCGTCGTGTCATGTGCATCAAGGTGCTGGGCGGCTCGAAGCGGAAATACGCTTCCGTGGGCGACATCATCGTGGTGTCGATCAAGGAAGCCATCCCGCGCGGCCGCGTCAAGAAGGGCGATGTGATGAAGGCGGTCGTGGTTCGCACGGCCAAGGACATCCGCCGCCCGGACGGCAGCGTGATCCGTTTCGACAAGAACGCGGCCGTTCTCGTCGACAACAAGAAAGAGCCGATCGGCACGCGTATCTTCGGACCGGTTCCGCGCGAACTCCGCGCCAAGAACCACATGAAGATCATCTCGCTCGCGCCTGAAGTGCTGTAAGGAGCCGGACCAATGCAGAAGATTAGAAAAGGCGACAAGGTCGTCGTGCTGGCCGGCAAGGACAAGGGCCGTTCGGGCGAAGTCCTCTCGGTACAGCCGAAGGAAGACACCGCGCTGGTGCGCGGCGTCAACATGATCCGTCGTCACCAGAAGCAGTCCCAGTCCCAAGAGGGCGGGATCATCACCAAGGAAGCGCCGATCCAGCTGTCGAACATCGCGCTGGCCGACCCCAAGGATGGCAAGCCGACCCGTGTCGGCTTTATCTTCCAGAAGGACGGCAAGAAGGTGCGCGTCGCCAAGCGCTCGGGAGAAGTCATCAATGGCTAAGGCTCAAACCAAGCAGGCGACTGCCCAGAACACGCCGCGCCTCAAGCAGGTCTACAACGAGACCATCCGCAAGGCGCTGCAGGAGCAGTTCGGCTACGAGAACGAGATGCAGGTTCCGCGCATCGACAAGATCGTGCTGAACATGGGCGTCGGCGAGGCGACCGGCGACTCGAAGAAGCCTTCGATCGCAGCGGAAGATCTGGCGCTGATCGCCGGCCAGAAGGCCGTCGTCACCCATGCGCGCAACTCGATCGCCGGCTTCAAGGTCCGCGAAAAGATGCCGATCGGCGCCAAGGTCACGCTGCGCAAGGAACGCATGTACGAGTTCCTCGACCGCCTCGTGAACATCGCGCTGCCGCGCGTCCGCGACTTCCGCGGGCTCAATCCGAAGAGCTTCGATGGCCGTGGCAACTATGCCATGGGCATCAAGGAACACATCGTGTTCCCGGAGATCAACTACGACAAGGTTGATCAGATCTGGGGCATGGACGTCATCGTTTGTACGACTGCGAAGACGGACGACGAAGCCAGGGCATTGCTCAAGGCCTTCAACTTCCCCTTCCGCCAGTAACGGCAGCGAGAAAAGGAAAAATCTGAAATGGCAAAGACCAGCTCAGTCGAGAAGAACAACAGGCGCCGCAAGCTTGTGGACCAGTACGCTGCCAAGCGTAAGGTCCTCAAGGCGATCATCATGGATCAGTCCAAGCCGATGGAAGAGCGCTTCCGCGCTCAGCTGAAGCTTGCGGCACTGCCGCGCAACTCGGCCAAGATCCGCATCCGCAACCGCTGCGAAGTCACCGGGCGTCCGCGTGCCTATTATCGCAAGCTCAAAGTATCGCGCATCGCGCTTCGTGATCTCGGCAATAACGGCCAGATCCCGGGCCTGGTCAAGTCGAGCTGGTAAGGAGGACATAACATGTCATTGAGCGATCCTCTCGGCGATATGCTGACCCGCATCCGCAACGCCTATGGCCGCAAGAAGTCGAGCGTTTCGACGCCGGCCTCGCGCCTGCGCACCCGCGTCCTCGACGTGCTGAAGGCGGAAGGCTATATCCGCGACTACAGCCAGACCGACTTCGACAACGGCAAGTCCGAAATCGAGATCGAGCTGAAGTATTTCGACGGTGCGCCGGTGGTGCGCGAAATCGCCCGCGTCTCGAAGCCGGGCCGTCGCGTTTACGTTTCGGCGAAGTCGATCCCGCACGTCGCCAACGGCCTCGGCATCGCCATCCTTTCGACGCCGAAGGGCGTGATGGCCGACCACGAAGCGCGTGAACAGAATGTCGGCGGGGAAATCCTCTGCCAGATCTTCTGATCTGTAGCGCGATCCCGAACCGAACCACGC
This sequence comes from Mesorhizobium sp. WSM4850, assembly GCF_055811735.1. Taxonomy (NCBI): domain Bacteria; kingdom Pseudomonadati; phylum Pseudomonadota; class Alphaproteobacteria; order Hyphomicrobiales; family Phyllobacteriaceae; genus Mesorhizobium; species Mesorhizobium sp. WSM4850. The sequence continues at coordinate 7,534 of NZ_JBVVPV010000025.1, forward strand.
AGTGAACGTGGAACCCGGATTCGGACAAGATCACGCTCGAAACAGAGACCTGAAACAAGAGAAGTGACGAGGACAACAAAATGTCTCGTATTGGAAAGAAACCCGTTTCGCTGCCGCAGGGCGTGACCGCGACCGTCGACGGCCAGACCGTCACGGCGAAGGGCCCCAAGGGTGAGCTGAAGTTCGTGGTCAACGACGAAGTGCTGGTCAAGATGGAAGGCAGCGAGATCGCTGTCCAGCCACGCGACCAGACCAAGACCGCCCGTTCCAAATGGGGCATGTCGCGCACGCAGATCGTCAACATCCTGCAGGGCGTCAAGGACGGTTTCGAAAAGAAGCTCGAGATCACCGGCGTTGGCTATCGCGCCGCCATGCAGGGCAAGAACCTGCAGCTGGCGCTCGGCTTCAGCCATGACGTCGTCTACGAAACGCCGCAGGACATCACCATCACCGTGCCGAAGCCGACGGAAATCACCGTGACCGGCATCGACAAGCAGAAGGTCGGTCAGGTCGCTGCCGAGATCCGCGAATATCGCGGTCCTGAGCCGTACAAGGGCAAGGGCGTTCGTTACGCTGGCGAGAAGATCGTCCGCAAGGAAGGCAAGAAGAAGTAATTTCGTCAATGGTGGATGGTGAATGGTAAAATGGCAGTAGGATGGGCAGGAGCCGGACGGCACCTGGTTTCTACCTTTCACCATTTTTCCATTCACCATGCACTGCAAATCAACGCCGCGGGGAGCGGTCGCGGGAGGCTTGTCCTACCGCACAGGGTTGCCCCCGTTTTTTGAAGGCAAGGAACTGATATCATGGGCTCGAAAGACTCCACCCAACGCCGCGCTCAGCGCGTCCGCCGCCAGATCAAGAAGGTCGCTGGCGAGCGTCCGCGTCTGTCGGTCCACCGCACGTCGAAGAACATCTACGTCCAGGTCATCGACGACGCCAAGGGCCACACCATCGCTGCCGCCTCGACGCTGGAGAAGGACCTCAAGGGTTCGCTCAAGACCGGTGCCGACACTGCCGCCGCTGTGGCAATCGGCAAGCTGATTGCCGAGCGCGCTTCGAAGGCCGGCGTCAAGGAAGTCGTCTTCGACCGCGGACCGTACATCTATCACGGCCGCGTCAAGGCGCTGGCCGAGGCCGCCCGTGAAGGTGGCTTGAGCTTCTAAAGCATGATCCTGAACCGGAGGTCAGCGCAGCAATAAGTTGCAGACTTTTCGGATAAGATCATGCGAAGGGAAAAATGATTTTCGCTCCCGGCAACCCACAGAGGGAACCGGATATCATCTTCAACCGTGCTTCCGGAAAAAAACAAGGAACAGGATATGGCACAGGAACGTAGGGATGGCGGCCGCGGCCGTGATCGCGAAGAGCGCGACGACGGCATGGTGGACAAGCTCGTCCACATCAACCGCGTCGCCAAGGTCGTCAAGGGCGGCCGGCGCTTCGGCTTTGCAGCACTCGTCGTCGTTGGCGACCAGAAGGGCCGCGTCGGCTTCGGTCATGGCAAGGCGCGCGAAGTGCCGGAGGCGATCCGCAAGGCGACCGAATCGGCCAAGCGCGACATGATCTTCGTGCCGCTGCGCTCGGGCCGTACGCTGCATCACGACGTCGAAGGACGCTGGGGCGCCGGACGCGTTCTGCTGCGCGCTGCCAAGCAGGGTACCGGCATCATCGCCGGCGGCCCGATGCGCGCCGTCTTCGAGACGCTCGGCATGCATGACGTGGTCGCCAAGTCGATGGGTTCGTCGAACCCCTACAACATGGTTCGCGCCACCTTCGACGCGCTGAAGAGCCAGATGCATCCCAAGGATGTGGCTGCCGCGCGCGGCATCAAGTATTCGACCCTTCAGGCCCGCCGCGGCACCGCCGTTGCGGCCGAAGAATAGTCGACGCTGACCAGGGATATTGACCATGGCCAAGAAAGCAACCAAGACCATCACCGTCGAGCAGATCGGTTCGCCGATCCGCCGGCCGAAGGAGCAGCGCGCGACGCTGGTCGGCCTCGGCCTCAACAAGATGCACAAGCAGCGCACGCTGGAGGACACCCCCTCCGTGCGCGGCATGATCGCTGCCGTCCAGCATCTCGTCCGCGTCGTGGACGAGGGCTGAACCAGAGCGCAGGAGAACTCAGATGAAACTCAACGATCTGCGTGACAAGGACGGCGCGACGCATTCCAGGAAGCGTCTCGGCCGCGGCATCGGCTCCGGCTCGGGCAAGACCGCCGGTCGCGGCGTCAAGGGCCAGAAGGCGCGCTCCGGCGTCGCCGTCAACGGCTTCGAGGGTGGCCAGATGCCGCTCTACCGGCGCTTGCCGAAGCGTGGCTTCAACAACATCTTCGCCAAGAGCTTTGCCGTCGTGTCGCTGGCCCGCATCCAGGCTGCGCTCGATGCCAAGAAGCTCGACGCCAAGACGACCGTGACCGCCGAAGCGCTGGTCGCGGCCGGCGTCATCCGCCGCGTCAAGGACGGCGTGCGCATCCTCTCCGACGGCGAGATCAAGTCGAAGCTTGCCTTCGACGTGGCCGGCGCCTCCAAGGCTGCCATCGAGAAGATCGAAAAGGCCGGCGGTTCGGTGAAGCTGCCGGAAAAGGCAGCAGCCGAGTAACGGCGAGTTGAAGCGCGATCGGCAGAGCGGGACACGTTTCGCTTTTGATTGCGCTTTGATCCGATCAATATGGCGGCCGCGTCAACGCGGCCGCTTGCATGTTTGCAGTCCGGAGCTTATCTCGTGAGCTTCGGTGACACGCGCCGCCTGAGTTGCGGGCCATCGAGCGTGACCAAGCGGAGAATCAGGCATGGCTTCGGCTGCTGAACAACTAGCCTCGAATCTGAATTTCTCGGCCTTCGCCAAGGCGGAGGATCTGAAGAAGCGCATCTGGTTCACCGTTGGCGCGCTGCTCGTCTACCGCCTCGGCACCTATATCCCGCTGCCCGGCATCAATCCCGACGCTTTCGCCCAGGCCTTCTCGTCGCAGAGCAAGGGCGTGCTTGGCATGTTCAACATGTTCGCCGGTGGCGCCGTCGAGCGCATGGCGATCTTTGCCCTCGGCATCATGCCCTATATCTCCGCTTCCATCATCATGCAGCTGATGACCTCCGTCATCCCGTCACTGGAGTCGCTGAAGAAGGAAGGCGAGCAGGGCCGCAAGGTCATCAACCAGTATACCCGCTACGGCACCGTGCTTTTGGCGCTGGTCCAGGCCTACGGCATTGCGGTCGGCCTGGAAGGCGGCAGCGGCATCGTCAGCGATCCCGGCATGTTCTTCCGCATCTCGACCGTCATCACGCTGGTCGGCGGCACCATGTTCCTGATGTGGCTCGGCGAGCAGATCACCGCCCGCGGCATCGGCAACGGCATTTCGCTGATCATCTTTGCCGGCATCGTCGCTGGCCTGCCGCAAGCCATCTCCGGTACGCTGGAACTTGGCCGTACCGGCGCGCTGTCGACCGGCCTGATCCTGGCGATCATCGTTCTTGCCGTCGTCGTCATCGCGCTGATCGTGTTCTTCGAGCGCGCCCAGCGGCGCTTGCTGATCCAGTATCCCAAGCGCCAGGTCGGCAACCGCATGTTCCAGGGCGACACCTCGCACCTGCCGCTCAAGCTCAACACGGCCGGCGTCATTCCGCCGATCTTCGCCTCTTCGCTGCTGTTGCTGCCGGCGACGGTCGCCGGCTTCTCGCAGACGACCAACATGCCAGCCTGGGCCAGCACCGTCCTGGCGGCACTTGGTCATGGCCAGCCGCTCTACATGGCGTTTTATGCGGCGATGATCGTGTTTTTCGCCTTCTTCTATACGGCGATCGTCTTCAACCCGAAGGACACCGCCGACCAGCTCAAGAAGCATTCGGGTTTCATTCCGGGCTACCGTCCGGGCGAGCGCACCGCCGATTACATCGATTATGTCCTTACCCGCATAACTGTCGTCGGCGCCATCTATCTGGTGCTGGTGTGTCTGCTGCCCGAGTTCCTGATTTCAGCGACTGGCGTACCATTCTACCTCGGTGGCACATCGCTTCTGATCGTGGTCAGTGTAACGCTCGACACGGTGGCGCAAATTCAGGGTCACCTGATCGCGCACCAGTATGAGGGCCTGATCAAGAAGTCGAAGTTGCGCGGGGGGAAGAAAGCCAGATGAGGTTGATATTGCTTGGGCCGCCAGGGGCGGGCAAGGGGACACAAGCACAAAGACTGGTAGAAAAATACGGCATTCCCCAACTCTCGACGGGCGATATGCTGCGCGCTGCTGTCCAGGCCGGCACCGAAGTCGGCAAAAGGGCCAAGGCGGTGATGGACGCTGGCGAACTGGTTTCCGACGCCATTGTCAACGCTATCGTCGCCGAGCGTATCGATCAGGCCGATTGCGCAAGGGGATTCATCCTTGACGGATATCCGCGAACCCTGGTGCAAGCGGACGCGGTTGAATCGATGCTCTCGGCTCGCCGCCTCACTCTCGACGCCGTCATCGAACTTGTCGTCGACGACAAGGCGCTGGTTGGCCGAATCGGCAAGCGCGCCGAAGAGGCCAAGGCCGCGGGTCTGCCGGTACGGAAGGACGACAATCCGGCGGTGTTCGAAGAGCGCCTGAAGGAGTACTACAAGAAGACGTCGCCGCTGATCGGCTATTACTATGCCAAGGGCAAGCTGAGAGGTGTCGACGGCATGGCCGACATCGATGCGGTGACGCGGCAGATCGAAGCGGTGCTCACGGCTGCGACCCCAGCGGCGGCGCAACGGTCTGCGAACGGAAAATAAACGATTGCGCTTGACTGGAGCGGTTCGCTGGGGTATGGCGGCCCGTCTTCCTATCAGGCATGAGGCTTGCTTGCCCGCAAGGGCAAGGCAGCCGCTTTGAACTGGAAACTCCCGCATGGGCCGGCCTCCACCGGACGCGGGGCAACTTTGACCGCGCCGGCTTGTCCGGCCCACATGGAGAAGAGAAGAACATGGCTCGTATAGCCGGCGTCAACATTCCGACCAACAAGCGCGTCGTCATTGCGCTTCAGTACATTCACGGCATTGGCAAGAGCTTCGCCCAGGAGATCGTTGACAAGGTCGGCATCCCGGCCGAGCGCCGCGTCAACCAGCTGACCGACGCGGAAGTGCTGCAGATCCGCGAGACGATCGACCGTGACTACCAGGTCGAGGGCGATCTGCGCCGCGAAGTGTCGATGAACATCAAGCGGCTCATGGACCTCGGCTGCTATCGCGGCCTGCGTCATCGCCGCTCGCTGCCGGTTCGCGGCCAGCGCACGCATACCAATGCGCGCACCCGCAAGGGTCCGGCCAAGTCGATCGCCGGCAAGAAGAAGTAATTTAGGGCAGTACGGGAGTAGGGCAGTAAGGCAATAGGATCGGCAGACATACTGCCGTACTCCCCTACTGCCTTCTCCCTGGTGGAGCCGCTGGCATTACGGCGGTGTAGAGATCAACTGAAAGGACCATCATGGCCAAGGAAGCCACACGTGTTCGCCGTCGCGAACGCAAGAATATCTCGTCGGGCGTTGCCCACGTCAACTCGACCTTCAACAACACGATGATCACCATCACCGACGCGCAGGGCAATTCGATTGCCTGGTCGTCGGCGGGAGCCCAGGGCTTCAAGGGATCTCGCAAGTCGACCCCGTTCGCTGCCCAGATGGCTGCCGAGGACGTTGCCAAGAAGGCCCAGGAACACGGCATGCGCATGCTTGAGGTCGAGGTCTGCGGACCGGGCTCGGGTCGTGAATCGGCGCTGCGCGCATTGCAGGCAGCCGGCTTCACCATCACCTCGATCCGTGATGTGACGCCGATCCCGCACAATGGCTGCCGCCCGCGCAAGAAGCGCCGCGTCTAAGATTGTCGCCCAAGCATTGCCTCGGGCCTGAACCGAGAGCGCAGCGGTTTGGGGCAACGACAGGCGTAAGAACAGAGACCTGAAGCGCTACGCGCTTTAGGGAAAAAATTACCGAACGCCGCGCGAACGCCAGGAGCGTTCCTCCACGGCATTCCAGGTCGCCCGCCACGATTGGATGGTGGCGGGTCAACGGAAGGAAAGCATCATGATCCAGAAAAATTGGCAGGAACTGATCAAGCCGAACAAGATCGAGTTCTCTTCGAAGAAGAAGACGCTGACCACGCTGGTCGCCGAGCCGCTCGAGCGCGGCTTTGGCCTGACCCTCGGCAACGCGCTGCGTCGCGTGCTTCTGTCTTCGCTGCGTGGCGCGGCGGTGACCGCCGTGCAGATCGACGGCGTTCTGCATGAATTCTCGTCCATCGCCGGCGTGCGCGAGGACGTGACCGATATCGTCTTGAATATCAAGGAAATCGCCATCCGCATGGAAGGCGACGGCCCCAAGCGCATGGTCGTGCGCAAGCAGGGACCGGGCGCTGTTCTGGCCGGCGACATCCAGACGGTCGGCGACGTCGAGATCCTCAATCCCGACCACGTCATCTGCACGCTGGACGAGGGCGCAGAAATCCGCATGGAGTTCACCGTCGATACCGGCAAGGGCTACGTTCCGGCCGACCGCAATCGCGCCGAAGACGCGCCGATCGGCCTCATCCCGGTCGACAGCCTCTACTCGCCGGTCAAGAAGGTCTCCTACAAGGTCGAGAACACCCGCGAGGGCCAGGTTCTCGACTACGACAAGCTGACCATGACGATCGACACCGACGGTTCGATCTCGGGCGAGGACGCGGTGGCTTTCGCCGCCCGCATCCTGCAGGACCAGCTTGGCCTGTTCGTCAATTTCGACGAGCCGCAGAAGGAAGTCGCCGCCGAGCAGGTGACCGAGCTTGCCTTCAACCCGGCGCTGCTCAAGAAGGTCGACGAACTCGAGCTTTCGGTGCGTTCGGCCAACTGCCTGAAGAACGACAACATCGTCTATATCGGCGACTTGATCCAGAAGACCGAAGCCGAGATGCTGCGCACCCCGAACTTCGGCCGCAAGTCGCTGAACGAGATCAAGGAAGTCCTGGCGGCGATGGGCCTGCACCTCGGCATGGAAGTGCCGGATTGGCCGCCGGAAAACATCGAAGACCTCGCCAAGCGTTACGAAGATCAATACTGACCGGTGAATTGAGAATGGTGAAATGGTGAATGGTCGTCGGTCGGCGACTTCGGAGAGGTAGAGCCCTTCCATTCACCATTCACTATTGACCATTCACAAAACGAAACAGCCGGGCCAACCGCCCACAACACCAGGAGAAGAGCCATGCGCCACGGATTTAAAGGCCGCCGGTTCGCCCGCAGCATAAGCCACCGCAAGTCGATGTTTGCCAATCTTGCCGTGTCGCTCATCGAGCATGAGCAGATCCTCACCACCTTGCCGAAGGCGAAGGATCTGCGTCCGATCGTCGAGAAGCTGGTGACGCTCGGCAAGCGCGGCGACCTGCATGCCCGCCGCCAGGTGATTGCCCAGATCGGCAATGAAGGCGTCGTCAAGCGCCTGTTCGACACGATCGCGCCGCGCTACGCCACCCGCAACGGCGGCTATCTGCGCATCATGAAGGCGGGCTTCCGCCACGGCGACAATGCCGCCATGGCGGTCATCGAGTTCGTCGATCGCGACACCTCGGCCAAGGGCGCCGGCGACCGTGCCCGCATCGAGGCAGAAGGCACCGACGAGGAAGCCGCAGCCGCATAAGCTTCGGTTTTCCCTCAAGGAGTTCAAAAGGGCCTGCGGGCCCTTTTGTGCATTCTGGCAGCGGTAGGGAGCATTGCGGGGACTGTCTTGACTTAAGCCCATGTCTTTTCCTCGAGAATAATTCGATTACATCGACTTAGCCTTTCATTTTGCACAATCGTCGGGACAATGGCGCCCGACCCCGGAGGATTCGGAATGCGCGTAAAACGGCTGTCCCTTGTTCTGCTCTGCGCCTTGATGGCGGCGGCAGTCGCGCCGGCCGCCAGGCAGGCGCTGGCTCAGGACACCAAGGCCAATCCCGGTCTGTCCGACGTGCTGACCGACATGTTGCGCGGCGCCGAAGGCGAAAATGCCACCTCCGGTCCAGACAAGCGCGTGCCGTTCGGCCGCGAGGAGATGCAACTGTCGTTTGCGCCGCTGGTCAAGCAGACGGCGCCGGCCGTGGTCAATGTCTATGCCTCGCAAACGGCCAGGCTGAGGTCGCCCTTCGACGGCGATCCGTTCTTCGAAGAGTTCTTCGGCCGTTCGCAGCCGCGTGCGCAGTCTTCGCTCGGCTCCGGCGTGCTGGTCGACCCGACAGGCATAGTGGTCACCAATTTCCACGTCATCAAGGACGCCGACCAGGTCAAGGTCGCCACCGCGGACGGGCGTGAATTCGACAGCAAGGTGCTGCTCAAGGACGAGACGCTTGACCTCGCCGTGCTCAAGATCTCCGCCGACAAGCCATTTCCGGTCGTCGCCATCGGCGATTCCGACGCTCTCGAGGTCGGCGACCTGTTGTTGGCCATCGGCAACCCCTTCGGTGTCGGCCAGACCACCACCAGCGGCATCGTTTCGGCACTTGCCCGCAGCCACATCGGCGTTTCCGATTCCAGTTTCTTCATCCAGACCGACGCTGCGATCAATCCCGGCAATTCCGGCGGTGCGCTGATCAACATGGGTGGCCAATTGGTCGGCATCAACACGGCGATCTACAGCCGCAGCGGTGGCTCGATCGGCATCGGCTTTGCTATTCCCTCCAATATGGTTCGCGCGTTTGCCGATGCGGCCAAGGCCGGGCGCGACTTCTTCGAGCGGCCCTATATCGGCGCCGAATTCGAGCGCGTGACGCCGCAAATCGCCGAATCGCTCGGTCTCGAGACGCCGACCGGGGCACTGGTTTCGTCCATCGACGAAGCCGGGCCGGCGGCGAAGGCGGGGCTCAAGGCCGGTGACGTCGTGCTGTCGCTCAATGGCACGCCGGTCGAGAGCATCGAGGCGCTGGATTACCGGATGGCGACGCTGTCGATCGGCACCAATGCCAGCTTCGCCGTTCTGAGCAAAGGCCAGCAAGCGGCGATGGACATCGCGCTGGAGCGTGCGCCGGAAGGTGCGAAACTCGCGGAAGTGACGCTGCGCGGTCGCAGCCCGTTCTCCGGTGCCAAGGTTGCGGAACTGTCGCCGCGGCTCGCCCAGCGGCTCGGCATTCGCACGGACGTCAAGGGTGTTACGGTGATCGACATCAATCGCGGTTCGCCCGCAGCCGGTTTCGGCTTCCAGCCGGGCGACATCGTTCGCGAGGTCAACGGCTTGACCATCGATACCGCGGCGACTCTGGAGCAGGCAGCCATGCAGGAGACGCGCTGGTGGCGCTTTACCGTCGAGCGCGGCGGGCAGATACTGCGCCAGGTGTTGCGTTACTGAGCCCGAGCGTCGATCCTTCGGACGAGATCGCGCTCCAACGAAAAGACGTGCATGGCCGATCTGTTCAGTGTCGATGAACCGGAAAAGGCGCCGCCCGGCAGGCCGCTGGCCGACCGGCTGCGCCCGCAGAACCTCAGCGAGGTCGTCGGCCAGGAGCATCTGACCGGACCCGACGGCGCGCTGACGCGGCTGATCGGCTCCGGCTCGCTCGGCTCGATGATCTTCTGGGGGCCGCCCGGGACGGGCAAGACCACGGTCGCGCGGCTGCTTGCCGGCGAAACCAGCCTTGCGTTCCAACAGATATCGGCGGTGTTTTCCGGAGTCGCCGACCTGAAGAAAGTGTTCGAGGCGGCGAGGCTGCGCCGCACCAACGGCCGTCAGACGCTGCTCTTCGTCGACGAGATCCATCGCTTCAACCGCGCCCAGCAGGACAGTTTTCTGCCTGTCATGGAAGACGGCACCGTCGTGTTGGTTGGCGCCACCACCGAAAACCCCTCATTCGAACTGAATGCCGCGCTTCTATCCCGCGCCCGCGTGCTGGTCTTCCATTCGCTCGGTGAGGACAGCATCGCAAAACTGCTGGCCCGTGCCGAGGAGACCGAGGGCAGGGCGCTGCCGCTCGACGACGAGGCGAGGGCGATGCTCGTCCGCATGAGCGATGGCGATGGTCGTGCGGCGCTGACGCTGGCAGAAGAGGTCTGGCGCGCCGCCAAGTCAGGCGAGGTGTTCGGCGCCGAGGGCCTGCAGCGCATCGTCCAGCGCCGCGCGCCGATCTACGACAAGGGCCAGGACGGCCATTACAATCTGATCTCGGCGTTGCACAAATCGGTGCGCGGCTCCGACCCCGACGCCGCCCTCTATTATCTCGCCCGCATGTTCGACGCCGGCGAGGATCCGCTCTATCTCGGCCGCCGCCTGGTGCGCATGGCGATGGAGGATATCGGGCTGGCAGACCCGCAGGCGCTGGTCGTCGCCAATGCCGCCAAGGATGCCTACGACTATCTGGGCTCGCCAGAGGGCGAACTCGCCTTCGCCGAGGCCACGGTCTATCTCGCCAGCGCGCCCAAATCCAACGCCGTCTACACCGCCTTCAAGGCCGCCACACAGGCGGCTAAGGAGTTCGGCTCATTGCTGCCGCCCAAACACATCCTCAACGCGCCGACCAAGCTGATGAAGGAAGAAGATTACGGCGCCGGCTACCGTTACGACCATGACGAGCCGGACGCTTTTTCCGGACAGGATTATTTTCCGGAAAAGATGGGCCGCCATAAATTCTATGATCCGCCGGAGCGCGGTTTCGAGCGTGATATCAGGAAGCGGCTCGACTATTGGGCGAAGCTGCGCGGCGAGCGGAAAAAGTAGGCTCGCGCTACTTTCCCGCTCAGGGGCAGGGATTGACCGAGCCACCCTGTAAGGGCAGTAAACGGCGATGATCAATCTCCTCCTCGTTGCCGCGGGCGGCGCTATTGGTGCCGGGCTCCGGCACGTCGCCAACTTCGTCGCATTGCGTCTTGTCGGCCCGAGTTTTCCCTGGGGCACGATGGCGATCAACATTGTCGGCTCCTTTGCCATGGGCCTGTTCATCACGACCCTGGCGCGGCGCTACGGCGGATCGAACGAGCTTCGGCTGTTCGTCGCCACCGGCATCCTCGGCGGCTTCACCACGTTCTCCGCCTTTTCGCTCGATTTCGCGACGCTGTGGGAGCGCGGCGCGACGCTGCCGGCGTTCGGATACGCCCTTGCCAGCCTCATTGGCGCGATCATTGCCCTGTTTCTGGGTCTTTGGCTCGCAAGAAGCCTGCCTTAATGCTATTGCCCCCGCTTGCAGCGCCGCGTGCCCCTCAGGGCGCGCCAAGGACGCTGCAGCTTTTTGATTTGCGCATGACCCTTTCCGAAGAGCGATTTCAGGTCATGCGCTGGAAACGGGTAAAAACGAGACAATGGCAGGCGTAGAACAGATCACGGTGGAGGCCGGCGAGGCGGGCATGCGGCTCGACCGCTGGTTCAAGACCCATTTTCCGGGCCTTGGCTTCGGCCATCTGCAAAAGTTGCTGCGCTCCGGCCAGATCCGCGTCGATGGCGGCAGGGTTAAGGCCGATACCCGCGTCGAGCCGGGCCAGACGGTTCGCATCCCACCGCTCGAAGTGGACAAGAAGGGCGAGAGCCCGCTCACCGGTCACTCGATCCGCAACCAGGGCGACGCCGACGTTCTGGCCAAGATGCTGATCCATGAAGATCCGAAAGTGTTTGTCTTCAACAAGCCGGCCGGCCTCGCCGTCCAGGGTGGCTCAGGCGTCACCCGCAATGTCGACGACATGCTGGAAGCCTGGCGCAGCCAGAAGGGCGAGAAACCGCGTCTGGTGCACCGGCTCGACCGCGACACGTCAGGCGTGCTGGTCGTCGCCCGCACCAGGCTCGCCGCCATGAAGCTTGCCGAGGCGTTCCGGGCGCGTGAGACCAAGAAGACCTATTGGGCGCTGGTCAAGGGCGTGCCGCCGAAGCGCGAGGACAAGATCTCGACTTGGCTGATCAAGGAACCGACGCCCGACGGCGACCGCGTGCGCGTCGCCAAGCATGGCGAAAAGGGCGCCGACCACGCGGTGTCTTATTACCGGATCGTCGAGCAGGCGGCGCAGACCCTGTCCTGGCTGGAGATGGAGCCTTATACCGGCCGCACCCACCAGCTTCGCGTCCATGCCGCTCACATCGGCTGCCCGATCATCGGCGATCCCAAATATTTCGAGGCCGACACCAATTGGGATTTTCCCGGCGGCATGCAGAACCGCTTGCATCTGCACGCGCGCCGCATCGTCATCCCGCATCCCGACAAGGGTTTTATCGACGTCACCGCACCGATGCCGCCGCATATGCGCCAGAGCTGGAACCTGATCGGCTTCGACGACGCCAGCGCGGAGGACTAGGTCCAGTGGGCATGGCCACCGATACGCTCGACCGCCGCGACAGGGTCGACATGGCCGCCGCCGCCATCATGGTCGGACTGACCTTTTCCTGGGGGCTGAACTACGTCGCCGCCAAGATCTCCTATGCCGGCTACGATCCCGTTTTCCTGTCGATCGCGCGGTCGGTCATCGGCGGGCTGTGCGTTCTCGTCTGGTGCCGCTGGCGCGGCATTGCGCTTTTTACCCGCGACGGAACCCTTGTCGCCGGCATTCTGGCAGGCGCGCTTTTTGGTCTCGAGTTCCTGTTTCTCTATGTCGGGCTCGAACAGACGACCGTCGCGCGCAACACCTTGCTGGTCAACACCATGCCGTTCTGGGTGCTGGTCGGCGGGCATTTCCTGCTGAACGAACGCATCACCGCGCGCCGGCTCGTCGGCCTTCTGCTCGCTTTCGCCGGCCTGGTCGCGGTGTTCTCCGACCAGTTGAGCGCCGGTAACGGTGCGACCCTGATTGGTGATCTGCTCAGTCTCGGCGCCGGCATTTTGTGGGCCTTGACCTACATCGTCATCAAGCGGACGAAATTGGCGGAAACGAGCGCCGAGAAGTTGCTGCTCTACCAACTGGCCGGCGCTGCGATGGTCGGCGCCTTGGTGCTGCCATTCGCCGGGCCGCCCGTCCGCGACTTCGCCGCTTTGCCGACCTTGGCCTTGCTTTTCCAGGCGGTCTACATCGTCGCCTTCACCTATGTGCTCTGGTTCTGGCTGCTGCGGCGCTATCCGGCATCGGGCCTGTCGAGCTTCACCTTTCTTTCGCCGGTGTTCGGCGTTCTGTGCGGCGCCATCTTCTTGAACGAGCCGCTGACCATCCGTATTTTCCTGGCACTCGGCCTCATCGCAGCCGGTCTGATCATTGTGAATCGGCCGGCCCGAAAACAGATCCCCGGATGAAAGGCTCCGGCATGCGCGATATTCTCAACGACCTCGAAGCGGGAAAGCAGCTTTCCGATCCGGATCCGGTACGCCGTGCCCAGATCCAGATGAAGACGCATCTGCCGAAACGCTTCTACCAAACCGTCTCGGTCGCACCGGCCGAAGCTGGTTTTGCGGTTCATCTCGATGGCAAGCCGGTCCGCACGCCGGGCAAAGCGCTTCTGATCCTGCCGACCGAAAAAGCCGCCGCTCTGGTCGCCGGCGAGTTCGCTGCGCAAGGCGAGACGATCGACCCGATGACGATGCCGGTCATGCGTCTGGTCAACACGGCCATCGACGGCGTTGCCAGCGACCCGCAGGCGGTTTTGGAAGACATCCTGCGCTTTGCCTCGTCAGACCTGCTCTGCTATCGCGCCGGCGCCCCCCAACGGCTCGTCGATCGGCAGAACGAATATTGGGATCCCGTCATCGATTGGGCGCGGAGCGCGCTCGGCGCCCGGTTTCACCTCGCCGAAGGGGTGATCCATGTCGAGCAGCCGCGCGAGAGCATCGCGGTGCTCGGCGTTCATCTTGCCCAGCGTGCCGACGCGCTCCGGCTTGCCGCCATCCACGTCATGACGTCGCTGACGGGATCGGCACTGCTGGCGCTGGCCGTCGATTTCGGCGAGATCGACGGCGAGGCAGCCTGGGCCGCCGGCCATGTCGACGAGGACTGGCAGGCCGAGCACTGGGGCCATGACGCGGAAGCCGTCGCCCGCCGTGCCCACCGCAAGCGCGACATGATGGCCGCCGTCGGTCTCCTCGAGGCGCTCAAGGGCTGACGGCAATCGCCCCCCCTCAATTCGTTTCGTCTTGCCCATCAGAGCGACGCGCGTCCAGTCGGGCGCACTATGCATCGTGCTTTCCGAACATCGATTCCGATGTTCGGGCCGATGCATTGGACCAAAGTCATAATCCCAAAGACGGGCTGCCTCTGGGCGGCGCTTTCTGTCACTTCTCGCGGCGATGGCTGCCCGAGTTCGTGTCCAGAGGCGACACCGCGCAGCATCAAGCACAGCGAGATGTCACGGGAGGACGAATTCATGGCAATGGCAGCGACCGCCGGCAGAGCAAGCCGCGGAATGACGCGGGAAGAGAAGAAGGTCATCTTCGCTTCCTCGCTCGGCACCGTTTTCGAATGGTACGATTTCTATCTCTACGGCGCATTGGCGGCGGCGATCGGCTCGACATTCTTCAACTCGTATCCGGAAGCGACGCGCAACATCTTTACGCTGCTGGTTTTCGCCGCTGGCTTCCTCGTGCGCCCGTTCGGCGCGCTGGTGTTTGGCCGCATCGGTGATCTCGTAGGTCGCAAATACACCTTTCTCGTCACCATCATGATCATGGGCCTGTCGACTTTCCTGGTCGGCCTGCTGCCTGGTTCGGCAAGCTGGGGCATTGCAGCACCCATTATCCTGATTGCGCTGCGCATGCTGCAGGGCCTGGCGCTCGGCGGTGAATATGGCGGTGCGGCGACCTATGTGGCCGAGCATGCGCCAGACGACCGCCGCGGCTTCTACACATCGTGGATCCAGACGACGGCGACACTTGGCCTGTTCCTGTCGCTGGTCGTCATCCTTATCGTGCAAAATTCGCTGAGCAAGGAGGATTTCGAGGCCTGGGGCTGGCGCGTTCCATTCCTGCTCTCAGCCATTCTGCTCGGCATATCGGTCTGGATTCGCCTGTCGCTTGCTGAATCGCCGACCTTCCAGCGCATGAAGGATGAGGGCAAGGGCTCCAAGGCGCCGCTTACAGAAGCCTTCGGACAGTGGAAGAATGCCAAGATCGCCATTTTGGCGCTTTTCGGCCTTACTGCCGGCCAGGCCGTGGTTTGGTACAACGGCCAATTCTACGCGCTGTTTTTCCTGCAGAACGTGCTCAAGGTCGACGGCCAGTCGGTCAACATCATGATCGCCATCGCGCTGGCGCTCGGCACGATCTTCTTCGTCGTGTTCGGCTGGCTCTCCGACAAGATCGGCCGCAAGCCGATCATCATGGCTGGCCTGGCGCTGGCGATCGTCACCACCTTCCCGCTGTTCAAGGCGCTGACCTGGGCAGCCAACCCGGCGCTCGCCACCGCGCAGCAAAACACCCGTGCCACGATCACCGCTGCGCCTGGCGACTGCAAGTTCCAGTTCAATCCGACCGGAACGCGCAAGCCTCTGACGTCGTGCGATATTGCGACGGATTTCCTTGCCAAGAGCTCGGTGCCCTATGACATCGTCACCACGGCGGCGCCGGGGACCGCGGCCAGTGTCAAGATCGGCACCGCAACGGTGGCGTCCTATGACGCCGTGGCAGCCGCAGACAAGGCAACTTCAAGCGATGCCGCGTTCAAGAAGGCAATCAACATTGCCTTGCGGGACGGCGGCTATCCGTTGAAGCGTGGTGCGGCCAAGGTCGCAGACCAGAAGCTTGAAGCCTTCGTCGCGGCCAATCCGGAGCTGAAGCTCGACGCCGCCGCAATCCGCGCCGGCGACAAGACGACGGTTGCGGCCGACAAGGCGATCAAGGACAAGCTGCTGACGGCCGTTGAGGCCGCGGCGGGAGCGCCCGAGATCACGGTCTACAGCGTCCCGGCGGCAGGCGCCTTTGCGATGTTTGCCGACCCTGAACAGGTCAGCTGGGCAAAGGTCATCGGCGTCCTGTTCATCCTGGTCATTTACGTGACCATGGTCTACGGACCGATCGCCGCGATCCTGGTCGAAATGTTCCCGACCCGCATCCGCTATACCGGCATGTCGTTGCCCTATCACATCGGCAATGGCTGGTTCGGCGGCCTGCTGCCGGCGACGGTGTTCGCGCTCAGCGCCTACAGCGGCGATATCTATTACGGCCTCTGGTATCCGGTGGTGATCGCGGCGATGTCGCTGATCATCGGTACGATCTTTGTTAGGGATACGCTGGGAACGGACTTGCACGCCAAGACCTGATCCTCGCCTGACAGCAAAAATGAAAAGCCCGGCGCGAGTGATCGCGCCGGGCTTTGCTTTGCAATTCGTCAAAAGCGATGCGGAGGAATGGTTTAGCTCTTCCGGTCCTGTTTTTCTTCCTCGATGGCCGCTTCGTGATACCAGCCGTTTCCGAAATCCGTACGGTTGCGCAATGAAGCAAGTTCTGCCGCGAACTTAGCCTTTCCGCTTAAATTTGAGGCAGAAGCGCGCGCTGCCACCGGGAACATCAGGATTTTGGCCGACTGACGGGTAGGAGTGATTTCCATTGTCGGTCTCCCTTCTTCTGCAGAGCCTTGCCGATTCAATCTTTCCCGAAGATAGGTTCTGCAATCCGGTTAGGCAATATGATTATAAAAAGATCAGTATCTGCCTGTTATTTATGCAGAACATGCTTGTGATTGATCCGGACGCATTGCGATTACGCGGCAGCGGATTTGTCGGGATGCGGCGTCAGTTTTGTCGCATCCTTGGCCGGTGAAAATGGCACACGAATTGCTTTCTGATAATCCGGCAGGTCGGCTGCAGGGTGGCTGGCATGCCGGCGCCGTCCAAGGTTCGGTGATCAAAGCAACGAGAGGCTAGAATGACGAAATACAAGCTCGAGTACATTTGGCTCGATGGATACACCCCGGTTCCCAACCTTCGTGGAAAGACGCAGATCAAGGAATATGCCGAATTCCCGACGCTCGACCAGCTTCCGTTGTGGGGCTTCGACGGTTCCTCGACCATGCAGGCCGAAGGCCACTCGTCCGACTGCGTGCTGAAGCCGGTCGCCATCTATCCCGACCCCGCGCGCAGCAATGGCGTGCTCGTCATGTGCGAAGTCATGATGCCGGACGGCGTGACGCCGCATGCATCCAACAAGCGCGCCACCATCCTCGACGACGAGGGCGCCTGGTTCGGCTTCGAGCAGGAGTATTTCTTCTACAAGGATGGCCGCCCGCTCGGCTTCCCCGAGAGCGGCTACCCCGCGCCGCAAGGCCCGTACTACACCGGCGTCGGCTACAGCAACGTCGGCAGCGTCGCCAGGCAGATCGTCGAGGAGCATCTCAACCTCTGCCTTGCCGCCGGCATCAACCATGAAGGCATCAACGCCGAGGTGGCCAAGGGCCAATGGGAGTTCCAAATCTTCGGCAAGGGCTCGAAAAAGGCCGCCGACCAGATGTGGATGGCCCGCTACCTGATGCAGCGCCTCACCGAGAAATACGGCATCGATATCGAATACCACTGCAAGCCGCTCGGCGACACCGACTGGAATGGTTCCGGCATGCACGCCAACTTCTCGACCGCTTATATGCGCGAAGTCGGCGGCAAGGACTATTTCGAGGCGCTGATGGCCGCCTTCGACAAGAACCTGATGGATCACATCGCCGTCTACGGGCCGGACAACGACAAGCGTCTGACCGGCAAGCATGAGACCGCGCCATGGAACAGGTTCAGCTATGGCATCGCCGACCGCGGCGCCTCGATCCGCGTGCCGCATTCCTTCATCAACAATGGCTACAAGGGCTATCTCGAGGATCGCCGCCCGAACTCGCAGGGCGACCCCTACCAGATCGCTTCGCAGATCCTGAAGACGATCGCCTCCGTCCCGACCAGCGCCGAGGTTTCGGCTGCCGCTTGAGCACGCGTCACGGCGCGGAACTGAGTGTCTGCGCCGTGACTGCTCTCCGTCGCGTCGGCCTTTTGTCAGGGCGACAACACCAACTGCTGGATTGAGTGTTCGCCATCCCAAACAAAAACCCCGCCGGATCGCTCCGGCGGGGTTTTGTTTGTCGCTTAGCTCGTCCGCTCAGACCGAGTAATACATGTCATACTCGACCGGGTGCGGGGTCATTTCGAAGCGCATCACTTCGGCCATCTTGAGCTCGATGTAGCTGTCGATCTGGTCGTCGTCGAAGACGCCGCCGGCCTTCAGGAAGCCGCGGTCCTTGTCGAGGCTCTGCAGCGCTTCGCGCAGCGAACCACAGACGGTCGGGATCTTCTTCAGTTCCTTAGGCGGCAGGTCGTAGAGATCCTTGTCCATCGGCTGTCCCGGGTGGATCTTGTTCTTGATGCCGTCGAGCCCGGCCATCAGCATGGCGGCAAAGGCGAGGTAGGGGTTGGCGCCCGGATCGGGGAAGCGGACCTCGACGCGCTTGGACTTCGGCGACGAGCCGAATGGAATGCGGCAGGAGGCAGAGCGGTTGCGGGCCGAATAGGCGAGCAGCACCGGCGCTTCATAGCCCGGCACCAGGCGCTTGTAGGAGTTGGTTAGCGGGTTGGTGAAGGCATTGATGGCCTTGGCATGCTTGATGATGCCGCCGATGTAGAACAGGCAGCTCTCCGAGAGGCCGGCATATTCATTGCCGGCGAAGGTCGGCTTGCCGCCCTTCCAGATCGACTGGTGGACGTGCATGCCCGAGCCGTTGTCGCCGAAGACCGGCTTCGGCATGAAGGTGGCCGTCTTGCCGTAGGCGTTGGCGACCTGGTGCACGACATACTTGTAGATCAGCATCTTGTCGGCGTTGCGGACCAGCGTGTCGAACTTGATGCCGAGCTCGTGCTGGGCAGCGGCCACTTCGTGGTGGTGCTTTTCGACACGCACGCCCATTTCGGCGAGCACGGTCAGCATTTCGGAGCGCATGTCCTGCGCCGAGTCGATCGGCGGCACCGGGAAATAGCCGCCCTTGATGCGCGGGCGGTGGCCCAGATTGCCGGTCTCGTAGTCAGTGTCGTCGTTGGACGGCAATTCGGTGGAGTCGAGCTTGAAGCCGGTGTTGTACGGATCGGCCTTGTACTTGACGTCGTCGAACACGAAGAACTCGGCTTCCGGGCCGACGAAGATCTGATCGCCGATGCCTTCCGCCTTCATATAGGCTTCAGCTTTCTTGGCGGTGCCGCGCGGGTCGCGGTTGTAGGATTCTCCGGAGATCGGATCGAGGATATCGCACAGGATGACCATGGTAGACTGCGCGAAGAACGGGTCCATATGCACCGTCTCGGTGTCGGGCATCAGCACCATGTCGGACTCGTTGATCGCCTTCCAGCCGGCGATGGAGGACCCGTCGAACATAACGCCGTCGGCAAACATGTCTTCCTCGACCTCAACGACATCCATCGTCACGTGCTGCAGCTTGCCCTTCGGATCTGTGAAGCGCAGGTCAACGAATTTCACGTCGTTGTCCTTGATCTGCTTCATGATGTCTTTGGCTGTCGTCATGTCATGTTTCCCTGTCTGATGACGTTTCGAGGAGATGATCTGAAATCAGAATCCTCAGACCGCGTCCATCCCTGTTTCGCCGGTGCGGATGCGCACGACTTCCTCGATGTTGGAGACGAAGATCTTGCCGTCGCCGATGCGGCCGGTCTGGGCCGCCTTGCGAATGGCTTCGATCGCGCCTTCGACCGCGTCGTCGCCGAGCACGACCTCGATCTTCACCTTGGGCAGAAAATCCACGACATATTCAGCGCCGCGATAGAGTTCAGTATGGCCCTTCTGCCGGCCAAAACCCTTGGCCTCCGTTACGGTGATGCCCTGCAGCCCGGCCTCCTGAAGCGCTTCCTTCACTTCGTCTAACTTGAACGGCTTGATGATCGCTTCGATCTTTTTCATGTAAAAAGTGGCCTCCACTGTCAAAAAAGACGGGTTGTGAGCCCCGCTTGCGCCTCTTTCAAGCACGAACTGTGCCAATTTGAGGGGATTCGAAGCGGTATCACGCGATTTCGATGCCATGCCGCGTTGAGGGCTAAATTCGCGTCATTCGCTGCATTGGCTGCGTCATGGATACTGGGAACCTACACATTGTCGACGCTACCGTCCGCACAATAATTGGGCAGATAGAGCATTTCGCGGGCAATTGTGCTTCGAGGACGCCATTGTCCCTAACGATGTGCTTACAGATCGTGCCATTTCATCGCCGTTTGCTTCGAACCGAAAACTGGACAATGTTTGACCACAGGGATCGGGGTTTGACCACAGGGATCGGGGTTTGACCACAAGGATAGGGGTTTGACCACAGGATCGGCTTGAGCCAATGCGGATCGGCATCCATGAGCAATGAAATTCTGTCTCCGGCCGAAATGGCTGAGGCCGACCGGCTGACGATTTCCGCCGGACCATTCGACGGCATTGTCCTGATGCGCAATGCAGGTGGCGCAGTCGCTGCGGTGGTGCTCGCCCATTTTCCGGCTGCCAGGCGCGTCCACGTGCTGTGCGGGCCTGGCAACAATGGCGGCGATGGCTATGTCGTCGCCCGCATTCTAAGGGACAGCGCCGTCGACGTGTTGCTGTGGGCATCCGGCTCGCCCAAAGCCGGCAGCGACGCGGCGCTCGCCGCGTCGGAATGCCGGGTCAGTCCACGGCCGCTGTCGGAATTTGCTGCCGATAAAGGTTCGATCCTGGTCGATGCACTTTATGGGGCGGGGCTGTCCAAGCCGCTGTCCGGTGATGCCGCCAGGGCGGTCGAGATCGCGACAGAACTGAACCTGCCTGTCGTCGCGGTCGATCTGCCCTCAGGCGTGTCAGGCGACAGTGGCCAGATTCTCGGCCAGGCATTCCGCGCCCAATTCACGGTAACATTCGCGCGAAAAAAGCCCGGCCATCTGCTGTTGCCGGGGCGCGGGATGTGCGGCGAGCTGGTGCTTGCCGACATCGGCATTAGCGACGATATCGTTGCGCAGCTTGAACCGCTCACCTTCGAGAACATCCCGCCGCTTTGGCTCGAAAATTTCCCGATCCCAGCCGTCGACGCGCATAAATACAGGCGCGGCCATGTCGGCGTCTTTTCCGGCGGGCCATCGGCGACGGGTGCCGCACGGCTATCGGCGCTTGCCGCGGCCAGAAGCGGGGCAGGGGCGGTGACCGTGCTGTCGCCGGCGAACGCCGTGCAGGTGAATGCCGCGCATCTGACTTCGATCATGCTGAAAAAGGCCGACAGCATCGCGGACGTGCAGGAATTCATCGACGGCCGCCGGCCATCGGCGTTCGTCCTCGGACCCGGATTTGGCGTCGGCGAAAAAACACGCGATTTTGCCCTCGGCGTGCTGGCCGCCGGAGACCGGCAAGACGGCAAGGTCGACGGGCTGGTGCTCGATGCCGATGGCATCACCGCGTTTCGCGATAAGCCCGACGTTCTGTTCGTCGCCGCCCGTCGCCCGAACGCGCCAGCATTGGTGCTGACGCCGCATGAGGGCGAATTCGCCAGGCTGTTTGCGGACATCGCCGGAGACAAGACCCTGTCCAAGCTGGCCAAGGCGCGCACTGCCGCCGCGCGCGCCGGCGCCATCGTCGTCTACAAGGGCGCGGACACGGTGATCGCGGCGCCCGATGGCAGGGCGGCGATCAACGGCAACGGCGCGCCATGGCTGGCCACCGCCGGTTCGGGCGACGTGCTGTCGGGCATCATCGCCGGCCTCCTGGCACAAGGCATGCCGGCTTTCGAAGCCGCCTGCGCGGCGGCCTGGATTCATGCTGAGGCCGGCAGCCGTTTCGGACCTGGGCTGATCGCTGAAGACTTGCCGCTGGCGCTGGTGCCGGTGCTGCGCGAGCTTGCCGAAAATCGCAACAGGATGACCGCTGAATGAACCGTCGGCTCGCCCTGATCGCCGTGATTCTCGCCAATTTTTTCTTGGCCAGCCTGGCGCGCGCCGAAGGTCCGGTGATGATCGTCGACGATCCGGCCGTGCTGGCCGCTCTCGACACCAGGGGTTTTGATTTCGCCGGCATTTTCGATATCGACGGCAAGGGCGACCTGAAGACGCTCTACGACAGGGCGCCGGCCTATCATCGGATCATCGAAACGATTGCCGGCGATGTCGCCGCGCTGCGCGCCGAGATGAAGGCTGGCGGGCGGTCGCTCTACGAAGTCACCGACGGCAATGTCGGCCGCATCATCGACATGCGCTGGCTGAAGACCGACGCCGCGCGCTTTCGGCTGGTCGGTGTCGTCAACCGGCTCGATCGGCGTGATTTCGCCGAAATAGGAGGCGATGGGGGCTGCGGCGAGGTCCGTTTCATCTACCGCCTTGCCTACAGCTTCAAGAAAAACGGCAAGGTTCTGGCCTCACGCTTGCCGTTCAATTTCAATGCCATCTATAGCGCCGCGCCGGACGCCGATGGCGGCTGCGTCGGCGTTGCCGGACGCTGGACGCCGCAGCTCGACGAGACCGTCGATATCGGCTGGCTCATCGGCGGGCCGCTTGAAAGGGCCGGGCTGAGCTTCAAGCAGCTCGAGCTCAACGCACAAATGGTGCGCTTTCCCTCCGGCCAGGAGACCGAATTCGGCGGCCAGGCTGCCTACCTCATGCGGATTTTTGGCGTCGATGGAAAGACGGTCAGCGAAAAGCCGCTGGAAAACACGCCCGACCTAGCGCGGCTTGCCGACGACGCCGCGCTGAAAGCAAAACTTGCCGACTATATCAGCGCCAATCTCGCGGCGGTCGATCTCGGCGTCTACGAAATCCCGGATGAATTCCTGGCCAAGAAAGTCGTCTCGTGGTCGACTTTCGGCAGCGCAAGGCAGGCCAATCACCCGTTCACGCCGCTGTTCCAGCCCTCGGATTTTTCCGGGCTGGACTATTCCGCGCTGAAGCTGCTGCGCACGCCGGAAGCGCTGGTCGAGCGGCTCGACAATGGCGCCTGCCAGGGTTGTCATCAGGCTGGTTCGACCGCCGGTTTCCATTTCATCGGCCTCGACGACAAGACGACATCGCCGCTGAACCGCATCGAGGTCGGCATCTCGCCGCATCTTCATGCCGAGATGCCGCGGCGCGAAGCCTGGCTGCGTGCGACCGCCGACGGCAAGGAGCCGAACCGCCTCCGCCCGCTGTCCTTCGCGCCGCCGGCCGCATGGAAAGACGCCCGCGAGGTCGCTTACGCACCGGCCGAGATGGCGATGCCGTGTTTGATGCCGGAGGATGCGGCCCGCTTCGGCACGACCTGGCAATGCGGCGGCGGCACCGTCTGCACGGCGCTGGCGACGGCATCGGGGGTGCGGACGAAACTGGCGCAATGCCTGCTGCCCAAGGACAGCGAAAAGATGTTTTCCGGCCATCCATGCCTGACCGGCTCGATCGCCAGCAACGGCACGCAGCCTTTCAATGACCGCTACAGCATTACCGGCCAGTTCGCCGCCTTCGCCACCGACATGTCGCGCACCGCCTACACCTGCCGGCCGCCGAAGATCGGTGTGCCGGCCGGCATCGCCTATCGCGGATGCCATGACAAGGACCGTGCCTTTGCCGGCTTCAAGCCGGGCAAGCCGATGCCGAACGAGATCTGCGGGCTGGTCGGCGGTAAAAAATTCGACATCTGCGTGGCGACCAATAATTTCGACCAGTGCTTGGGCGGCGCCGTCAATCGCGGCAACCGGCCGGCTTGCTCGGCCGATCATTTCTGCCGCGAAGATTACATGTGCCAATCGCTGCCGCCCGACACGCCTGGTATCGGCAAGGTGAAAGGTGTCGGCTTCTGCTCGCCGACCTATTTTATCTTCCAGATGCGCATCGACAATCATGCCACGCCGTGGTCGGGCGCCGTCCGCGCGACGATGGGCGCAGGGTTCGGCGCCGCGGAAGCGGAGTGAGCTTTTGCTGTGGTCGCTTTCGCGACATCAGCGCCTCACAACGGAATGTTGTCGTGCTTCTTCCAGGGGTTTTGCATGTCCTTGTTGCGCAGCATGCGCAGCGCACGCGCAATGCGGCGGCGGGTCGAATGCGGCATGATCACCTCGTCGACATAGCCGCGCTCGGCGGCGACGAAGGGCGACAGGAAGCGATCCTCGTAAGCCTTTGTATGTGCTGCGATCTTCTCAGCATCGCCGATGTCCTTGCGATAGATGATCTCGACCGCGCCCCTGGCGCCCATCACTGCGATTTGAGCCGTCGGCCAGGCATAGTTCATGTCGCCGCGCAGATGCTTCGACGCCATCACGTCATAAGCGCCGCCATAGGCTTTTCGTGTGATGACGGTGATCTTCGGGACGGTCGCTTCGGCATAGGCGAACAAGAGCTTGGCGCCGTGCTTGATCAGCCCGCCATATTCCTGCGCGGTGCCGGGCAGGAACCCTGGAACGTCGACGAAGGTGACGATCGGAATCGAAAAACAGTCGCAGAAGCGTACGAACCGCGCCGCTTTGCGGCTGGCGTCCGAATCGAGCACGCCGGCCAGCACCATCGGCTGGTTGGCGACGAAGCCGACCGTGCGCCCTTCGACGCGCCCGAAGCCGGTTACGATGTTTTTTGCAAAATCCTGCTGGATCTCGAAGAAGTCACCCTCATCGGCAACTTTAAGGATCAACTCCTTGATGTCGTAAGGTTTATTGGCGTTATCGGGGATCAGTCGGTCGAGCGACAGATCGTCATCGGTGACCGACTGATAACATTCGATCTCGGGGATTTCAGCCGTGTTGGAGGCAGGCAGCAGATCGACCAGCCGGCGCATCTGCAGCAGCGCCTCGACGTCATTGTCGTAAGCGCCATCGGCGATCGACGACTTCGTCGTGTGGACCAAGGCGCCGCCGAGGCTCTCGGCGGTTACCGTCTCGTTGGTGACGGTCTTCACCACGTCCGGCCCGGTGACGAACATATAGGAGGTGCCGCGCACCATGAAGATGAAGTCGGTCATCGCCGGCGAATAGACGTCGCCGCCGGCGCAAGGGCCCATGATCACTGAAATCTGCGGGATGACGCCGGAGGCGAGCACATTGCGCTGGAATATCTCGGCATAGCCGCCAAGTGCTGCCACGCCTTCCTGGATGCGGGCGCCGCCGGCGTCGTAGAGGCCGATGATCGGCGCGCGGTTGCGCAGCGCCATCTCCTGCACCTTGACCACCTTTTCGGCGTGGGCCTCGGACAGCGAGCCGCCGAACACGGTAAAGTCCTTGGCAAAGACATAGACCGGCCGGCCATTGACGGTGCCCCAACCGGTGACGACGCCGTCGCCGGCGATCTTGGTCTTCTCCATGCCGAAATCGGTCGAGCGATGCTCGACATACATGTCGAACTCCTCGAACGAGCCTTCGTCGAGAAAGACGTCGATGCGTTCGCGCGCGGTGAGTTTGCCCTTCTTGTGCTGAGCGTCGATACGGGACTTGCCGCCGCCCATGCGCGCCATGGCGCGGCGGCGCTCGAGTTCCTTCAGCACGTCCTTCATCGCTCGGTCCCCAAATAGAAGCTGATTTGTGGTAATCATCGCGGTAAGCGAGCGCAAGCGCCGCTTTTCGGCCTGCTTTGTTTTCGCAACGCTGGCGTGCTTTCGCCGCCGATCTCGATACGCTGGCGGGCATAGCTGGCCGTCTGTTAGGTGCGGCTTACCAACCGCTCTCGCTTTCCATGCTCCCCCGTTTCGCTCGCTGGGGCAGCGCCCGCCGCAAACGGGCCGATGTCAGTGCAAACGTTTGAGATTAGCCGAAGCATTCCTCCACTTCGTCATCCTAGCTAGGATGGCGAAGGCGTGGATAGAATTTGGCCAATCGCCTGCGTATCGGATGAAAGACATTCAAATAGAGTTCTGTTCGTCCAGCATGGGGCGAGGGAATGGCCGGGAGAAGTTTGAGCAGACCTTCACGGCTGCTCGTCGTGGCTGTTTTTGCTGCGCTGCAACATGACGGCCCTTGCATTTCGCGGCGAACTGGGCCATATGCGGCGGCATAGGCGCTTGGGCCGGGACCTATCCGGCCTTCTCGACGAATGAGACTGGTTGCGTCTGTTTTCCCTCTTTCCGGCATATCGGCAAGGCGGCGAAAAAGCCCCGTGGCATGATGCCTGCGGGCACGACAGCGCAGCCGTGCGGACGATAACGTCCGCCCGCCTTGTCGTTTCATGACAGTTTTTCGACGGCAGGTTGCGCCCTGCCGCCATCGATGTTTGCGGCCAGGAGCCGCGTGAAAGAAGAAATATTTTGAACAACGAAAACACTTTGACCGGTAACGACAATCTGACCGGTAAGAACACTGGCGAGCTTTCGGGTTTCGCAGCACTTGGAATTACGGGCGCGCTGCTCAAGGCCACCCATGGCGCAGGCTTCACCGATCCGAAGCCGATCCAGGCCCAGGCGATCCCGCCGCAGCTGGAAGGCCGTGACATTTTCGGCATCGCCCAGACCGGTTCGGGCAAGACCGCGGCGTTCGCGCTGCCGATCCTTTCGAAGATCATCGCGCTCGGCACCAAGCGCCGGCCGAAGACCGCTCGTGCGCTGATCCTGGCGCCGACGCGTGAGCTCGCCGTGCAGATCGAAGAGATGATCAAGCTGCTCGCCAAGGGCGCGCATGTCTCGACAGCACTCGTGCTTGGCGGCGTCTCGCGCTTCAGCCAGGTGAAGAAGATCGCTCCCGGCGTCGACATCTTGATCGCCACGCCCGGCCGGCTGACCGATCTGGTGCGTGAGGGCGACCTCGTGCTTGCCGACACCAAATGGCTGGTGCTCGACGAGGGCGACCGCATGCTCGACATGGGCTTCATCAACGACGTCAAGCGCATCGCCAGGGCGACCGCGCCGGACCGTCAGACGGTGCTGTTCTCGGCGACCATGCCGGCCGAAATCGCCGAACTGGCGAAAGGCCTGCTGAAGAACCCGATCCGCGTCGAAGTGGCGCCTCACAGCACTGCGGCGGCCGAGATCGTACAGGGCGTCGTCTTTGCCCGCACCAAGCAAAAGCGCCAGGTTCTGGCGACGATGCTCGCCGACGAGGCGATGAAGTCGGTCATCATCTTTTCGCGCACCAAGCATGGCGCCGACAGGGTGACCAAGGATCTCGAGCGCGATGGCTTCAAGGCCGCCGTCATCCACGGCAACAAGTCGCAGAACGCCCGCCAGAAGGCGCTGAACGATTTCCGCGAGGGTTCGGTGCGCATTCTTGTGGCGACCGATATCGCGGCGCGCGGCATCGACGTGCCCGGCATCAGCCATGTGGTGAATTTCGACCTGCCGGACGAGGCGGAGAGCTATGTCCACCGCATCGGCCGCACCGGCCGTAACGGCATGGACGGCATCGCCATCACGCTTTGCGACCCGTCCGAGAACAGCAAGCTGCGTCAGGTCGAGCGCATCATCCGCACCAAGCTGCCAATCGTTGCCGACCATCTCGGAAGTCCCGACCCGCAGCGCAATCCTGCCGAAAAGAACGAGCGCAGCTTCGAGCCGGCCAACGACCGTAATGGTCGTCGCGACGGCAGGCGGCCGGGCGGCCACAACAACGGCAACAAGCGCTTCGGCGACAAGCCGGCCTTTGCCGGCGAACGCAAGCCGGAGGGCGCCAAGGCGTTCAAGGGCAACAACAAGCGTCGTTTCGGCGGCAAGCGGCCAGCAGCGCGGGCTGCGTAATCGGATAGCGCATCCGGCCCGCGCCTGTCGGGTCGGCTGCTCACAATTGAAAAAGGCGATCGGAGCGATGCTTCGGTCGCCTTTTTCGCCTGAGATCTACTTCACCACCGCCTGTACCCACACAATAATGCGCTGCGCGAGGAAAGCTGTGGTTGCTGGCGACAACGCGTCTCCGGCGATGACATGATTGTCCCGATCTCCGGTATCGTCGACCGGCACCAGTTCGTGCGCCGCGCCCCAGCGCCCGGCGATGTCGCGGGTGCGGTCCGGCCGCACGATCCTGTCCGAATCGGAAAAGATGAAGAGGGCAGGGATGGTCGCCTTCTCCACCGGCGCGCCATAGGCCAACTCGGTCAGCGCAACCATCGGGAGGGTCGCCGCGATCGGATAGCGCCAGGTCCAGAATTTCTCGTGCAGCGCATTGCGTGGCACGAAGCTGCGCTCCTTGCCGGCGACCAGCTCGGCGATCTCTCGGCCCCACGGCATGGTCAGAAGTTCGGCGCCGGAAGCCTTGACGCCGAAATTCGGCGAGATGAACGCTATTGCCGCCACCCCGTCGGATGCGCCAGGCTGCGTCGCAGCCCAGGCTGCCAGCGAGCCGCCGGTCGAGGTGGCGATGACGATCACCTTGTCGCCGATCGCTCGGCCGATGGCGAGCGCTTCCTCATAGTCGTTGATCCAGGCGTTGACGCTGCCGTCGGCCATTGCGGCACCGCCCTGTCCGTGGCCGGTGAGACGGGTGTAGTAAAGATTGGCGTCGAGCTGGTCGGCCACCTCGTCGGGAAGCGGCCGAACCTCGCCCTTCGACGCCGAAAAGCCGTGGATATAGACGATCGACAGCGGCGTCCTGGCGTGAACCATCGGATTGGCCCAGATGATTTCCTTTTCCAGCCCGTCGTGGATATCAGGTACGGCCGCCTCCTTGCGTGCCAGATAGGCTTGCGGGTCATCGCCGATCACGGAAGGATCGAAGCGGATCGTGGTATCGGCTTGGACGCGCGGGCCGAAGACGTAGGCAAGGACGAGAATGACGGCGAGACCCGATACCGCAAGCACGATCCGTCGCCCCATCGCAGACTCCATGCAATAAATCTCAACCTATGGCCACGATGGCAAACAGGCAACGACGTCCCGCCGGCGGCGGGATCGCCAACTTTGATGACCGGTCTATTCGCTCGGCGCCTTGCGGTCGAAATTAAGCGGACGCGCCTTCCAGCGGGTCGCGGTGCTGATGACCCATCGGCAGAACGGTCTCGGCAGGATTCTGAGCAGCTTCAGGCCCCAGCTCAAGCGCCACGGGAACGTGACTTCGAAGCCGCCGGACTTGATGCCGCGCGCCATGCGGCGCGAGGCGCGATTGACCGGCATCAGCCCGGGCATCGGCAGCAAATTCTTTTCGGTCAGCGGGGTGTCGACGAAGCCCGGGTTTATCACCTGGATGCGGACGTTCATCTTGTCGAAATCGTACTTCAGCGACTCGGCGAGGATATTGATCGCCGCCTTGGTGCCGCCATACGCGGCCGTGGTCGGCCAGCCGAAATAGGCGGTGACCGAACCGACCAGGACGATATGGCCGCGCGCGCGGACGCGCATGCGCTCGATGACCGGCACCAGGCCGTTGATGATGCCGAAATAATTGACATCGAAGGACTGGCGAAATCCACGGACAGTGAGGTCTTCGCCGGCGGTCGCAATATAGCTCCCGGCATTGAACACGGCCAAGACGATCGGGCCGAGATCCTTCTCGATCGCCGCGACTGTCCTTGCCATGCGTTCTTCGTCGGTGACGTCGCAAGGATAGGCCGTGACGTGGCCCGGCATCTGCGCCGTCTCGACAACAAGCGTGTCGATCGGATCGTCGTCGAGCGCCGTCACCGCGACGACATAGCCTTGCGCCGCAAGGTCCTTGGCCAGTGAACGGCCGATGCCGCTGCTGCCGCCGGTAATCCAGGCGACGCCGTGCTTCGGGTCGGCCCGATAGAGTGTCATGCTATGCCCTGCGACTTTTTCTTGGCCTGTGCTCTAGCGGTGAAGAAATCGGATGAAAAGAGCGCTTTTCAATGGTGAGCTTCAATGATTGGCGCAACGCAACATCTGTTTTAGGAAATTGCAGCCCGAAAATGCCGCTGGACCAGGCAAATTCTTGCCTTGAAACCCAAGCTTCGGGTTTCTAGGGTTCGGCCGCAAGCATAAAGGAATCTCCATGCCCCGTTCTGTGATCGAAGCGATCGGCAATACGCCTCTGATCCGCCTCAACAAAGCCTCGGAAGAAACCGGCTGCGAGATCCTGGGCAAGGCCGAATTCATGAATCCGGGCCAGTCGGTCAAGGACCGTGCCGCGCTGTTCATCATCCGCGACGCCGAGCAGCGCGGACTTTTGAGGCCGGGCGGGGTGATTGTCGAGGGGACGGCCGGCAACACCGGCATCGGATTGACGCTGGTCGCCAAGGCGCTTGGCTACCGCACCGTAATCGTCATCCCGGAGACGCAAAGCCAGGAGAAGAAGGACACGATCAGATTGCTCGGCGCCGAGCTGATCGAGGTGCCTGCCGTTCCCTACAAGAACCCCAACAATTATGTGAAACTGTCGGGCCGTCTGGCCGAGCAGATGGCCCGGTCCGAGCCGAACGGCGCGATCTGGGCCAATCAGTTCGACAACGTCGCCAACCGTGATGGCCATACCCGCACCACGGCGGAAGAAATCTGGGCCCAGACCGGCGGCAAGGTCGACGGTTTCGTCTCGGCGGTCGGCTCCGGCGGAACACTGGCCGGCGTCGCCTTCGGGCTCAAGGCCAGGAGCAAGGACGTCAAGATCGCGCTCGCCGATCCGCTCGGTGCGGCGCTCTATAGCTTCTACACCAGCGGCGAGCTGAAATCCGAAGGCAGTTCGATCACCGAAGGCATCGGGCAGGGGCGGGTCACCGCCAATCTGGAAGGGTTCACGCCGGATTTCTCCTTTCAGATCCCGGATGAGGACGCGCTGCCGATCGTCTTCGACCTGATCCAGGAGGAAGGCCTGTGCGTCGGCGGCTCGACCGGCATCAACATTGCCGGCGCGATCCGGCTGGCACGTGAGATGGGTCCCGGCCACACCATCGTGACCGTGCTTTGCGACTACGGTACGCGCTATCAGTCGAAATTGTTCAACCCGGAATTCCTGCGTCAAAAGCAGCTGCCGGTGCCGGGCTGGATGGAACAGCCGAGCACAATCTCGGTGCCGTTCGAAAAGGTTGCGTGATGGCTTACAGGACGGATGCCCTGTTTCGCGACCCCTATCTCAGTACGGCTGATGCCGTGGTTGTCGCCGTCAACGACCGTGGCGGCATCATTCTGGACCGGACGATCTTCTATGCCACGTCGGGCGGGCAGCCTGGCGATACGGGCACCCTCGAACGCGCCGACGGCAGCCTGATCGCTGTTGCCGCCACCATCACCGGTGAGACCAAGGATGACATCATCCATGTGCCGCCGCCTGAGCAGGCGGTGCCTGAGGTCGGCGAGCCGGTAAAGCTTGCCCTCAATTGGGAGAGGCGGCATCTGCTGATGCGCATGCACACAGCCTGCCACTTGCTTACCGTCGTCTGCCAGTTCCCGATCACCGGTGCCTCAGTTTCCGAGGACGACAGCCGTATCGATTTCGATATTCCGGATGCCGGCTTCACCAGGGAAGACGTGACGGCCCGGCTGATGGAATTGGTGCGGGCCGACCACCCGGTCTTTGTCAGGCTGATCACCGACGAGGAGTTGGCGGCCAATCCGGGACTGGTGAAATCGAAGAATGTTCGGCCGCCGGTCGGCACGGGCAAGATCCGCTTGGTCTGCATTGGCGAGAACGCCTCGATCGACAGCCAGCCTTGCGGCGGCACTCATGTGAAGAGCACTGGAGAAGTCGGCGAGATACATATCGGCAAGATCGAGAAGAAGGGTCGCGAGAACCGGCGCTTCCGAATACGCTTTGGACCAATGCCGCCGGCCTGATAAACAGCCGGCCTGATAAACAGATTGTCGAAGGCGGGCAGGAGAAGAACAATGGCCGAAGACAGCCCTTTCACCGTCGATGCTGACTGGTTGCAGAAGCGCCTCGGCGAGCCTGGCCTGACCATCGTCGACGCGTCCTGGTATTTGCCGGCGCAGAAACGCGACGCGCGCGCCGAATATGACGCAGCTCACATTCCGGGCGCCCGTTTCCTGGATCACGATGCGATCTCGGATCCTGATTCCCCACTGCCGCACACACTGCCGTCGCCGCAGCATTTCGCCAAATATGTCGGCGCCATGGGCATTTCGGCCGACGACACCATCGTTGTCTATGACGGCCCGGGCTTCTTCTCGGCGCCGCGCGCCTGGTGGATGTTCCGTGTCATGGGGATGTTCCAGGTCTACATATTGGACGGCGGCTTCGATCGCTGGAAAGCGGAGGGACGGCCGGTGACGGCGGAGCCGACGAAGATCGCCCCTTGCGTGTTCCATGCCGACTTCGATGCCGCTCGGGTCGCCAGCCTGGCCGACATGCGCCGGATCGTCGAGACCGGAGAAAGCCAGATCGCCGACGCGCGTTCGCCTGGCCGGTTTGCCGGTACCGAGCCGGAGCCTCGCGCCGGCGTCCGCTCGGGCCATATGCCCGGCGCCCGCAATGCGCCGTTTTCGGCGCTTGCCGAGGATGGCGAGCTGCTGTCGAAAGACCGGTTGCGCAAGGTGATCGAGGACGCCGGCATCGACCTGTCAAAGCCGGTCGTCACCTCTTGCGGCTCAGGCGTTACGGCGGCGGCGATCACGCTGGCGCTCGAGACGCTAGGCCACACCGATAACAGGCTCTACGACGGTTCATGGACCGAATGGGGTGGGCTTGGCGATACGCCCGTCGTGACGGGCAAGGACTGACTGTGATGGAAAACGGCGCGCTTGAAGACATCGAGGTCACGGTGACGTTTCTCGAAATGCATGCGCCGCCGGCCTATTCGCCGCCGCTGCCGTACAACCGCCAGATCGCATTGCTGAAAACCAAGGACATTCCGCTGCATTTCTACCGCTATTTGATGGATCGGGTGGGCCGCAAATGGCACTGGGTCAATGTGCTGAGGCTGAGCGACGAGGAGCTTTCTGCCGGGATCCACCGCGAGGACCGCGATATCAGGGTGCTGTATCTCGACGGATCGCCGGCCGGCTTTTTCGACCTGAAGCCGCATCTGCCGGGAGAAGTGGAACTTGCCTATTTCGGCATGATGGAGCACGCCACCGGCCAGGGCATCGGCCGCTGGTTCCTGAGTGCGGCGATCGACGCCGCCTGGTCGCACGGACCAAGGCGGGTGACGGTGCAGACCTGCACACTCGACCATCCGGCGGCATTGCCGCTCTACCAGAAGCTCGGCTTTGAACCGGTCGCGCAAAAGAAGGAGATGGTGCATCCAATGACCTTCGCCGAACGTGCGGCCAGCGTCATGCGGCCATGATTTTCTCCGCAGACTGAATTTCATCGATGATT
Source organism: Mesorhizobium sp. WSM4850 (assembly GCF_055811735.1). Lineage (NCBI taxonomy): Bacteria > Pseudomonadati > Pseudomonadota > Alphaproteobacteria > Hyphomicrobiales > Phyllobacteriaceae > Mesorhizobium > Mesorhizobium sp. WSM4850. The sequence continues at coordinate 40,449 of NZ_JBVVPV010000025.1, forward strand.
CAGCTCGGAGACAAACTGTTGGAGCGTTCGCCACGCATCCAAGGGAACGCGTGGCGCTCGAAATGGCGATGGGAGGATCAATGACGATTCGGGTGGTGATGGCCGGTGCGACCGGCTGGGTCGGCAAGGCACTGGTTCCGGCGATCGGGGCGCAAGGCGACATGGCGCTGGCCGCGGCCGTGTCACGCAGCGGCGCTGGGCAGGATTCAGGCCTGCTGCTCGGCCTGTCGGCAAACGGCATCATCGTTGCCGCCTCGCTGGCCGAGGCAATGGAGGTGCCCTCGGACGTGCTGGTCGACTACACCAAACCGCATGTCGTGAAGGACCATGCGCTGCTGGCCATCGAAAACGGACGGCACGTGGTGATCGGCACCTCGGGGCTGGGTGCGGCCGAGTTCGGCGAGATCGATGCTGCAGCCCGCGCCAATCGTGTCGGCGTCATTGCCGCCGGCAATTTTTCGATCACCGCCACACTGATGAAGCGGTTTGCCCTGATGGCGGCGAAATACGTGCCGGATGTCGAGGTCATCGACTATGCCAGCGCCAGGAAACCCGACGCGCCGTCCGGCACGGCGCGCGAGCTTGCCGAAGCGCTGGCCGATGTCCGCAAGGCTTCGACCGCGCGGCCGGTCTCGGAGGTCTCCGGTGTGCCGGGAACGCGCGGTGCGGCGGTTGGCACGGGTGAGGGGGTGCAGGTGCATGCGCTTCGCCTGCCTTCCTACATCCTGTCCTGCGAAGCGCTGTTCGGCCTGCCCGACGAGCGGCTGACCATCCGCCACGACGCCGGCTCGTCCGCTGCCCCTTATGTGGCCGGGACGCTGCTCGCCATCCGGCGGGTACAGGAGATCACAGGGCTGGTGCGCGGTCTCGACGCGCTGATGGACTGATCCAGATTGGCAGGAATCGGGTGGGAAGCGCTGGCGCAGCGACGTAATTTCCGGTCGACGACATCGGAGATTTCACCATGGCCATCCAGTTCAAGGCCTTACCCACGGAAGGCGTCAGAGCTTTGCAGCGCGGCGGGCCGGACGCCTATGGCCTGATCCCAGAGCGGAAAATATCCGACGGTGACGGCGTGCCTTGCCGCCACTGCCTGAAGAACGTCGCCGCTGGAGAAGCGTACCTTGTCCTGGCTTATCGGCCATTCCCGCAATTGCAGCCTTATGCCGAGACGGGTCCGATCTTCCTGCATGCCGAGCCTTGCGAGCGCGCTGCCGAGGCCGAGGCGCTTCCCGAAATTCTCGAAGGCAGCGACTACATCGTGCGCGGTTACGGCAGCGACGATCGCATCGTCTACGGCAGCGGCGGCGTCATCCCGACGGGCGCTATCGCGGCGCGGGCCGAGAGTTTGTTCGAGCGCGACGATATCGCCTATGTGCATGTTCGCTCGGCACGCAACAACTGCTATCAGTGCCGGATCGAGCGCGCGTGACCGGATCGGTCGCAGCTGTCGTGCGCCTGTCGCAATGTCGCGTTATGGAATGATTGTCGATCGATTTGCCGACCGCGGATGAACCGGCGGGAGATCTCGATATCAGAGGAAGCGGGGCTTTGGCTCCGCTTTTTTGCTGCCTGCATTGTCCCGCTCATTTCGTCACCCGAAAGAAAAAGCCCGCCGGAATGACCGACGGGCTTTGACTGTTGTCTGGACGGCTCGAAAATTAGTTGAACTTGTACTTCGCACCAATGCGAACGGTGTGGAACGAAGGCGTGGAGGTGAGAGTGTCGTCCGGCAGCCCAAGTTCCGACGAGAAATCCTTCTCGGAGAACTGCGAGTAGCGGTACTCGAGGCCGACGGTCACGTTGCTGGACATGGCCGTTTCCAGACCACCACCCACCGAGAAGCCGCTGGAGTCCCAATCGAGGATGTCGCCGATGGGCGAGGACGCATTCAGATCGAAATGCTGCCAGCTGTAACCGCCGAGCACATAGGCAAGTGTCGATTCGTTGACTTTCATGCCGACGCGGGCAAGCACATCGAAGCCGTAATCGGTATCCAGATTGATCGATCCGCCTGGAACTTCCAGCTCGGAAGTCATGCCGGAGTAGCGGGCATCCACCATGACACCTGCGACCCAGCTGCCGAAATCATGGTCATAGCCGACGTTCAATTCGCCGAACACACCTTCGCCGCCGAGCCCGTTGAACTCGAGCCCGCCAAGCGGCGGAACCTCGATCTGATGCACCGATGCACCCGCGCCGGCGGCGCCGCCGACGTAGAAGCCGGTCCAGTTGTAGGCAGGCGCTTCAAAAGAGGCGACGCCGCCATTCTGGGCGCCAAAGCGATAGTTGGCCCCGACCTGGAACGTATGCCGCGACGTGTCGATATTGAGGGCGCCATCCGGCAAACCGAACTCGGAAAGCAGATCATCATTGGTACCGAAGCGGGTATAGCGATACTCAGTCTTGATGGTCCAGTTGCTGTTGATGGCCGTTTCAACGCCGGCTCCGACGAAGTAACCGCTCTGGTCCCAATCCAGGTCAATACCAGCGTTGGTGTCGAGTTCGTATTTCTGCCAGGAATAGCCGCCGAGCACATAGCCCAGCGTGTTCGGCGTGAACAGGTAACCGGCCCGCAGACCAGCGTCGAAACCGTAAGTCTCGCGGACCGAAGCCTCTAGTCCAGCTACGTCGAGCGTGGTTTCAATGTTGCCAATATGGGCGTCCAGGAGTCCGCCGATCAGGAAGCGCGGCGACACCATATAGTCGTAGCCAACGGTCAACTCACCGTATACGCCTTCACCACCAATGCCGTTCAACGAGAAGCCGGGAAGGAAATCGCTGCTGAGCTCGTGGACATTGGCGCCGGCGCCGACGCCAAAGCCAACATAGATGCCACTCCAGTTGAAGGCCGACGTCTCGACGACCGGCACAAGCGCGTCGGCGGCATGAGAAGCCGAACCAAGCGCCAGAACGGAAACTGCGCCAAGAAGAAGAGATTTTGCGAATCGTTTGCTGGTCATTGCCCCTGCCTTTTGAAAAACCCGTCAGCCGTCTAGCACCTGCCCACGCCGGCGGATGTAACAAAAAAGCCACAGGAATGACACATTGCAAGCAAAACGGGTAAAGCCGGTCTGCTGAACGCAAACCGTGAAATTTTCTTGTGGAAAAAAAGAGCCGCCGGGGGCGTCGGCGGCTCTTTCGGGAGAGAATCAGCGGCGGGTTCAGGCGGCGAGAACGGCCTTCGGCTCGACCAACTCATAGCCGAGTGATTCGGCCACCGCGCGGTTGGTGATCTTGCCCTTGTGGACATTGAGGCCGTTGCGCAAATGATGATCGTCGACCAGCGCCTTCAGGCCTTTGTCGGCAAGCTGCAGGCCGTAATGCAGCGTCGCGTTGTTCAACGCCTGGGCCGAGGTGACCGGCACCGCGCCCGGCATGTTGGCGACGCAATAGTGAACGACGCCGTCGACCTCATAGGTCGGGTCGGCATGAGTTGTGGCGTGCGAGGTCTCGAAGCAGCCGCCCTGGTCGATGGCAACATCGACCAGCACCGAGCCTTTCTTCATTCCCGACAGCATTTCGCGCGAAACGAGTTTTGGCGCGGCGGCACCCGGGATCAGCACGGCGCCGACGACGATGTCGGCCGAAAAACATTCCTCTTCCAGCGCCTCGACCGTCGAGTAGCGGGTGTGGACGCGGCCGCCGAAGATATCATCGAGCTGGCGCAGGCGCGGGATCGAGCGGTCGATGATGGTGACGTCGGCGCCAAGGCCGGCCGCCATCCGTGCGGCATGCAGGCCGACGACGCCGCCGCCGAGCACAGTGACCTTGCCAGGCAGCACGCCGGGCACGCCGCCGAGCAGAACGCCGCGGCCGCCATTGGCCTTCTGCAGCGCGGTGGCGCCCGCCTGGATCGACAGGCGGCCCGCGACTTCCGACATCGGCGCCAGCAACGGCAGGCCGCCGCGGTCGTCGGTGACCGTCTCGTAGGCGATGGCCGTCACGCCCGAGGCCAGCAGGCCCTTGGTCTGCTCCGGATCCGGAGCGAGATGGAGATAGGTGTAGAGGATCTGGCCGTCACGGAGCTGGACCCATTCGTTGGGCTGCGGCTCCTTGACCTTGACGATCATGTCGGACTTGGCAAACACGTCGGCGGCCGTCTTGGCGATGGTGGCGCCGGCGGCGCGATAGGCGTTGTCGTCGGCGCCGATGCCGGCGCCGGCGCCGGTCTCGACCAGCACTTCGTGGCCATGCGCGACATATTCGCGGACCGATCCCGGCGTCAGGCCGACGCGGTATTCGTGGTTCTTGATTTCCCGGGGGCAGCCGACGCGCATCTTCTTCTCCTCCTGATCCAGCCTTTTGGGGCATGTTCGCTGTTGAGAGACAGTGAACCACGAATCGTCGCGTAGGTGTTTGCGAATACGCTTGCGCAAGACGGTGCGGTTCGATAATCGTTGCGCAAAACAGCTGGATTGTCGCAGGAATCCCGAAAAATGCCGCTCGACAGGATTGATATCGCCATCCTCGAAACGTTGCAACGGGATGGGCGGATACCCAACGCGGCGCTTGCCGAGAAGGTCGGCCTGTCACAGTCGGCCTGCTCGCGGCGGCTGGACAATCTGGAGAAATCCGGAACCATCCGCGGCTACCACGCCCGGCTTTCCAATGCCGCGCTTGGCCACCAGATGACGGCGATCGTGCATATATCGCTGTCGGGGCAATTCGAGAAGACACTGTCGGATTTCGAGGCGGCGATAAAGCGCTGCCCGAATGTGTTGTCCTGCCACCTGATGTCGGGCGAATACGATTATATCCTGCGCATCGCGGCAAAGGACCTCGTCGACTATGAGCGCATCCACAAGGAATGGCTGTCGGCGATGCCGCATGTGACGAAGATCAACTCGTCGTTCGCCTTGCGCGAGATCGTCGACCGGACGGCGGTCGGGATGAAGCCGGAACTTGCCTAGGCTTTGAAAGCCTCCGTTACCACCCGGTCCATCGGGATGTCATGCGGCTGCGGGTAGATGGTGGCGATGCGCTGCAGTTCGTAGCCGACACCGATGACCAGCGGCTTGAACGGCATCGCCGCCAGCGTGCGGTCGAAGAAGCCGCCGCCATAGCCCAGCCGATACTGTCTCGGATCGATGCCGACGACAGGCGAGATGACGATGTCGGGCAGCACCGGATCGCCTCCAGCCGGGATCGGGATGTTCCAGACACCCTTTTCAAGCCGGTCGCCCGGTGCGTAGGCGCGAAAGATAAGCGGGCGGGCTTTTTCGACGACAACAGGCAGTGCGGTACGGCCGCCGCGCTCATTGACGGAAGCTATCCAGGCCCGCAAATCCGGCTCGCCGCGGAACGGCCAGTAGAGGCTGACCATGCGGCCGGCAATGTCGCCGATCACCGCGTCGAGGTTTTCGCCGATGCGCTGCGACATTGCCGTCCGCACGTCAGCCGGGACAGCGAGGCGCGCCGCAATCAGCCGCTCGCGCTCGGCCTTGCGCCATCGTTTCACGTCGTTCCAGTCGGATAGGGGCGGCCGGAATTCCGGGTCGAGCTCGTGCATGAAGCAAGGCGGCGAGGAATATTGCCCCGGACCGTCGTCGTCATGATCGCTAGCCAACTTTCACTCCTGTCATCTGCTTCGATGAAATTATACTCGGCGGCAGGATGGGGGCATGTACAACAGCGACATCTCAGGGCGGGCAGTCGGCAAAGTCGGATGTTGTTGCGGTGCACAAAAATAGCTACATCAGCCTTGACGAATTGCTCTCCAGTCTGCTCTCGCGGCCAACGGCCCTCCCGGCCCACCTGCTCTCCCGGCCAACCTGCTCCCGGAGTGAATGAATTGAACGAAACCAGACATCATGTCGTCGTCGTCGGAGCGGGCTTTGGGGGTCTCGAATTCACCCGCGCGCTTGACGGTGCGCCGGTGCGCATCACCATGATCGACAAGCGCAACCATCATCTTTTCCAGCCGCTGCTCTATCAGGTGGCGACCACGGCGCTGGCGACCTCGGAAGTCGCCTGGCCGATCCGCCATCTCCTGCGCAAGCGCAAGGATGTGACGACACTGCTGGCCACCGTCAGCGGCGTCGACCGCGCCGGCAGAAACGTGCTGCTCGATGATGGCGGCGCAGTTGGATACGACACGCTGCTGCTGGCCACCGGCGCCCGCCACGCCTATTTCGGCCATGACGAGTGGGAGCCTTTCGCACCGGGGCTGAAGACGTTGGAGGACGCCACCACCATTCGACGGCGTATCCTGCTCGCCTTCGAGCAGGCCGAGCGGGAGACCTATCCCGCCAGGCGCCAGGCGCTGCTGACACTGGCGATCGTCGGTGGCGGACCGACCGGCGTGGAACTGGCCGGCACCATTGTCGAACTGGCGCACGAGATGCTGCGCGGCGAGTTCCGCAACATCGATACGCGGCAGACGCGCGTGGTGCTGATTGAGGCCGGTGACCGTATCCTTCCCAATTTCGCGCCTGAACTCTCCGACTATGCCAGCAAGGCGCTCGAGCGGCTTGGCGTGACGGTCGAACTCGGTCGGCCCGTGACATGCTGCGACGCGGAGGGTGTCGTCTTCGGTGAAACGCATCTGCCGGCCAGGACTATCCTGTGGGCAGCAGGCGTCGCCGCTTCGCCGGCCGCCGAATGGCTGGGGGCGGCAGCGGACCGCGCGGGCAGGGTGCTGGTCGAGCCCGATCTGACCGTGCCGGGCAGCCCGGAAATTTTCGTCGTCGGTGACGCTGCACACGTCCTGCGGCCGGATGGCCGCATGGTGCCCGGCGTAGCACCCGCCGCCAAGCAGCAGGGCCGGCATGTCGCCGCGACGATCAAGGCCCGGCTTGCCGGCGACGCAGCCCCGCGGCCTTTCCGCTACAGGCATGACGGCGACCTGGCGACGATCGGCAAGCGCGCCGCCGCGATCGATTTCGGCTGGATCAAGCTCACCGGCCGGCTGGCCTGGTGGCTTTGGGGCCTGGCGCACATCTATTTCCTGATCGGCTTCCGTAACCGGCTTGCGGTTTCGCTGAGCTGGCTATGGATCTACCTGACAGGGCAGCGCAGCGCGCGGCTGATCACCCAAGGCGACGACGACAGGAACTGACGTCTCTCCCCGCGCACATGCATCCGCACGTCATCTGTTCCCTTATGGACTCGACCGGATTCAGGCGCGAAGCTCTGCTTCGGTCAGGACTTGGCACGCTGTTGAAGGCTGGCACGCCGTTGAACAGCAGCCGGCTCGAACCGCATCATCGACTTGATGTTCGACGGAGAACCAATTGATCCCATGCGGAAATTAGTCGTCGCCACCCTAAGCCCTGTAAACCACCTGGCGGACATCGATGTAGCTGGCGCGGAAGCCGGCTTCGCAATAATGCAGGTAAAACTCCCAGAGCTTCTTGAAGCGGTCGTCGAAACCGAGCGGGACGATCTTTTCCCATGACCCACAAAAACGGTGCCGCCATTCGGCGAGCGTGCGGGCATAGTCGTCCGGGAAAATGCGCTCGCGCAGATGAGCAAGGCCATGGTCTTTGCCGAGCGTTTTCAGGATCGACGGCGTCGGCAGCATGCCGCCCGGGAAGACGTAACGCTGGATGAAATCCGGCCGGGCGCGATAGGTATCGTAGGCTTTCTCGTTGATGGTGATGATCTGCAGGCCGGCGGTACCGCCAGGCCGCAGGCAATCCTTCATCTTGCCGAAAAACACGGGCCAGTACTTTTCGCCGACCGCCTCGAACATCTCGATCGAGGCGATGCGGTCGTAGGAACCGGTTTCGTCGCGGTAGTCCTGCAGCTTGATGTCGATCTTGTCGGCAAATCCAGCCTTCTGGACGCGTGCTCTGGCGAAGTCATGCTGCTCGCGGCTGATCGTCAGCCCGGTGACGCGGCAGCCGATCTCGCGCGCCGCGAATTCGGCAAAGCCGCCCCAGCCGCAACCGATTTCAAGCACGTGGTCGTTCGCGCCGATGCCCGTGTCCTTGGCCAGCGCGCGATATTTGGCGGCTTGCGCGCTTTCCAGATCGTTGGCGCCAGCTGCATAGAGCGCCGACGAATAGGTCATGCTCGGATCCAGCCATTCCTTGTAAAAGGCGTTGCCGAGATCGTAATGCGCCGAAATGTTGCGCTTCGAGCCGGTGCGGGTGTTTTGGTTGAACCAGTGGCGGACACGCTGGACGGCGTTGATCAGCCAGCTGGCGCCGCCGGCGATGCGCTCTCCGATTTCTGAATTGACTACGAACAGTTCCAGGAAACTGGTCACATCGGGACTGTCCCAATCGCCGTCGATGTAGGATTCGGCGATGCCGATGGTGCCGCCGGTGAAGGCACGGCCGGGCAAGCGCCAGTTCTTGAGCACCAGTTCGGCGTCCGGACCCGGGCCCTTGCCGCCGACGAGGACGGCGCGGCCGTCCGGCATCCTCACCTTGAGCGAGCCACGCGGCAGGTTCATCGCCGCCGACAGCACCACGCGCGCCTTGGCCGGCAGGCCTTTGACGGTCTCGGCGAAATTGAATTCGTCCAACTTGACCGCGTCGCCCGACGCAACGCCTGTGTCTTCCTTGTGAGCCATGTCACGCCCCCGGACTTCTGCGGCGCGGGCGCAAAATGGCCGGTTTCCACTCTCTCGCAGTTCATGGCCGGGGCGCGCCGCTTCCCGATGAATCCCCGCAGCAATCTTTCACGTCATCAAGGGGAACTTCAAGAGCCAAGGCAAGCGAGCACGGATCAATGGAAAGATTTTGGGGAGGGCGCTGATCAACGCCGGAATCACTATGGTTGCAGCCACCCGGATGCAGTAGTTTTAGCCATGCGTTATGTCATCGTCATCTGCGCCGTCACGTTCTTCCTGATCTGGGACGGGCTCTACAATCAGGGCAGCTATCTCGACACCACGGTCAGGGAGATAAACCGCATCGTGCGCTACATCACCAGCATGATGTAGTTTCCTCTCCCCGCCCAACGCGTCGTTGCCGCGACATCGTTGCCGGTTGACGCGATCGTCTCACCCACACAAAACATGGCTGCACATCGATCGAGGAGGCTGGGGTTGATCCGGCATATCGTTTTCTTCAGCGCACGGCACAAAGAGGATGTCGAGGCCGTACGGACGGGCTTGCTGGCGCTGGGCAACATTCCCCATTCCCGTCGGTTCGAGGTGACGCTCAACAGCAAGGTCGACCCGCTTTCGGACGAGATCGACGTGGTCGTTTATGCCGAGTTCGAGGACACCGCCGCTCTGGCCGCCTACAAGGCGCATCCGCTCTATGCCGAGACGACCAGCCAGGTCAAACCGCTGCGCGAATTGCGCTATTCGGCGGACATTGTGGCTGCGACTTGAAGTGAAACTGATCGAAGCTGGAGCGCACCCGTCTGCGGCCGTTGGTTCGGTCGGATCAGCGCCCTGCCGCTTTCGCGCGTCGCCAAGGCAGCGTGGCCAAGAACAGCCATCGCGACGACCGCTGCCGCTATATGAAATCCCTGCGCGTCAGGCGAGGGCTCTTGAACCAACTTCCGGAATGATGCACACCGCGCCGGCATGATCGAGACGATGCCAGCACGCCCTCATTCGCCCGGCGCTTATCCGCCCGGCCCCTGTCCGCTTGACCATCTTGTGCTGCCGACCGCGAGCCTCGACGTGGCACGGGCGCGGCTGGTTTCGCTTGGCTTTGTCGTGGCGCCGACCGGCATCCATCCTTTCGGCACGGAAAACTGCTGCGTCTTCCTTGAGGACGGCACCTATCTCGAGTTGCTGGCAGTGGGCAATGCGCAAGCGGCGGCGAAAGCGATCGCCGACGATAACGCCTTCGTCGCGCGCGATCGCGCCTATCGCGACAGCTGCGGCAATGAGGGATTTTCCGCCCTTGTCCTGGGCACCCAAAGTGCGGATGCCGACCACGCACGCTATGTCGAAGCCGGCCTGTCGGCTGGAGACATGCTGAGCTTTTCGCGCGCCTTCACCGACGCGGCGGGAAGCAGCGACACGGCATCGTTCAAACTGGCCTTCGCCTCCGGCACCGGGGCGACGGACGCATTCCTGTTTGCCTGCGAGCGGATCAATGCGCCGAAAGTGGACCGCAGCGCGTTGCAGGTCCAGGCCAATGGCGCAAACGGCATTGTCGAGGTCGTGGCGGTCAGCACCGAGCCATCCGAACAGCGCCGTTTGATTTCGATCGCGACGCACAGTCCGGCGACCGTGCCGGGGAGCAGCACTGCGTTTGAGCTGCCGAACGCGACCTTGACCCTGCTTGACCCCGTCGCTTTCGAATCGCGCTTCGGCATACCTGCCGGCGCGCCATCGGAACTCCGCTTCGCGGCGATCGTCTTTTCAGTTGGTTCCGCCGACACGGTCGCCAAGCTGCTTGCAGCAAGTTCCGTAGAACATGACATACGCGACGATGATATTGTCGTGTGGCCGACATCCGGGCAGGGTGCGGCCTTCGTTTTCCAGGAGAAAGCATGAGCAAGCCCAATTCGTCCGTAACCGTCGGCAATGTCGTCTTCGGCAACACCGCGCCGCTGTCGCTGATTGCCGGCCCGTGCCAGCTTGAATCGCGGCAGCATGCCTTCGACATGGCTGGCGCGCTGAAGGAACTGACCGAGAAGCTCGGGCTGGGCCTCGTCTACAAGACCAGTTACGACAAGGCCAACCGCACCTCGCTTGGCGGCACGCGCGGCGCCGGGCTCGATGCGGCGCTGCCCGTCTTCGACGATTTGCGCAAGGCGTTTTCGCTGCCGATCCTGACCGATATCCACACCGAGGAACAGTGCGCGCTCGTGTCGCCGCATGTCGATATCCTGCAGATTCCGGCTTTCCTCAGCCGCCAGACCGATCTGCTGATCGCGGCGGCTAGAACCGGCAAGGTCGTCAATGTGAAGAAGGGCCAGTTCCTCGCGCCGTGGGACATGAAGAACGTCGTCGCCAAGGTCACCGGTTCCGGCAACGCCAATGTGCTGGTCACCGAGCGCGGCGCGTCCTTCGGCTACAACACGCTGGTGTCCGATATGCGCGCCCTGCCGATCATGGCCGAGATCGGCGCGCCGGTGATTTTCGACGCCACGCATTCGGTGCAGCAGCCGGGCGGGCAGGGCGGCTCGTCAGGCGGCGATCGGCGCTTCGTCGAGACGCTGGCGCGCGCCGCGGTTGCGGTCGGTGTCGCCGGCGTCTTCATCGAGACGCATCAGGATCCCGACAACGCCCCCTCCGACGGTCCCAACATGGTGCCGCTGAAGGACCTTCGGGCGCTGCTTGAAAGGCTGATGGCATTCGATCGCGTCGCCAAGGGCTGAGCAAGTTCAGCGGCCCAGCCCTAAGTCCGACCCGAAACTTGTGATCAACAGGCGCCAGTTGTACGCTGCCCAGGCAACCGAGTGCCTTGGAGGAGGAAGCCATGTCCGTCGCCCGCGTCACCGAAATCACATCATCGTCGAATAAGAGCTTTCAGGACGCCATCGAACAGGGGATTGCCCGCGCCGCAAAGACATTGAAGAACGTCGAAGGCGCCTGGATCCAGGACCAGAAGGTCGTCGTCGAGAACGGCACGATCTCCGCCTACCGCGTCAACATGAAGGTCACCTTCATCCTCGCTGAGTGATCAGCCCTGTACGTATGACCGCGTCCATAAAAGTCTGGAACCTTCGCAGCCCTCTCCTCATTGTCGAAGCTGAAGTGAACGACAAGAGGAGCACATCATGACAACCCAGACAGGACACACTGAAGCCATCGCTGCCTCGCGGGTGATCGGCACTTCCGTCTACAACACGGAAGGCACGCACATCGGCGACATCGAGGATGTCATGCTCGACAAATTGTCGAATGGAATCATGTTTGCCGTGATCGGCTTTGGCGGATTTCTCGGCATCGGCGAGAAATACCACGCCATTCCGTGGGCGAGCCTCGACTATGACGAGAACAAGGGCGGCTATGTCGTGCCGTTCACCAAGGAGCAACTGAAGGCAGCTCCCGCCTATTCGATCAACGAATTGACGGGCGCCGACGGCGAGGCCGCGCGTGATGCTTCATACAGTTACTACAGGGTCGAGCCTTATTGGCATTGATCTTGCTCTGCCGGAATCAAAAGGCCCCCGGTTGAACCGGGGGCCTTTTCTCTGGGATATCTACTCCGCTGCAAGGGTGGACAACTCTACCGCGCCCTGTTGAGGCTGCTGAGTGTCACACGACGTCAAAAACGCCGCCGCGATCAGGAACAAACTCACAATACCGCTCAACTGAGACATGGCGAAACTCCTCCTGTTTCGCCCCGCGCAGCTGTGAGCATAAACCAGAAAGCCGCATGCCGCCAAGGCCTATGACTGACATGACTTATGATGACAGCAATTTGTGCTTCGTGATTCGATGTGGCGGAAGTGGCGGCACTATTTGCGGACGCCCCGATTGCGTTTTGCGGCACTTTGGCTAAGACGTGCGCGACGCTTCGTCAGATCAATCGGGGACATCGCAATGACTGCCATCATCGACATTGTCGGGCGCGAAATCCTGGACAGCCGCGGAAACCCGACCGTCGAGGTCGACGTCGTGCTCGAAGACGGCTCGATGGGCCGCGCTGCGGTGCCTTCCGGCGCCTCGACCGGCGCGCATGAGGCGGTCGAACTGCGCGACGGCGGCGCCCGCTACCTCGGCAAGGGCGTCCTGCGGGCGGTAGAGGCCGTCAATGGCGAGCTGTTCGAGGCGATCGGCGGGATGGAAGCCGAGAACCAGATCCACATCGACCAGACCATGATCGAGCTCGACGGCACACCCAACAAGAGCCGCCTCGGCGCCAATGCGATCCTTGGCGTGTCGCTGGCGGTGGCCAAGGCTGCGGCGGAAGCGGCTGGCCTGCCGCTCTACCGCTATGTCGGCGGCACCAAGGCGCATGTGCTTCCGGTACCGATGATGAACATCATCAACGGTGGCGCCCATGCCGACAACCCGATCGATTTCCAGGAATTCATGATCCTGCCGATCGGTGCGCCGACACTGCGTGACGGCTTGCGCTGGGGTTCGGAAATTTTCCATACGCTGAGGAAGCGGCTGAAGGACGCCGGCCACAACACCAATGTCGGCGACGAGGGTGGCTTCGCTCCTAACTTGAAAAGCGCGCCCGCAGCGCTCGATTTCATCATGGAATCGATCGAGAAGGCCGGCTTCAAGCCGGGCGAAGAGGTTGCGCTCGGCCTCGACTGCGCCGCGACCGAATTCTTCAAGGACGGCAACTACGTCTATGAAGGCGAGAAAAAGACCCGCGATCCGAAGACCCAGGCCAAGTATCTGGCCAAGCTCGCCGCGGACTATCCGATTATCACCATCGAGGATGGGCTGGCCGAAGACGACTGGGACGGCTGGAAAACGCTGACCGACCTCATTGGCAACAAGACCCAGCTGGTCGGCGACGATCTGTTCGTCACCAATACGGCCCGGCTGCGCGACGGTATCCGCATGGGCGTCGCCAATTCTATCCTGGTCAAGGTCAACCAGATCGGCTCACTGACCGAAACGCTCGATGCCGTCGAGACCGCGCACAAAGCCGGCTACACCGCGGTCATGTCGCACCGCTCGGGCGAAACCGAAGATTCGACCATCGCCGATCTCGCCGTCGCCACCAATTGCGGGCAGATCAAGACGGGTTCGCTGTCGCGGTCGGATCGCATGGCCAAGTACAATCAGCTCATCCGCATCGAGGAAGAGCTCGGCAAGCAGGCGCTCTACGCCGGCAAGTCGATCGTGAAGGGCTGAGTCGCAGAAAATCCTAAAACCCAGAAAATCCGAAAACGAAAGGGCGGGGCATTCTCGCCTTTTTTGTTTCAACACCGCCAGATCCGGTCGTCCGTAACCGTCCATTAAGCACAATCGGGCGAGAAAGGGCTAGGTCGCAGAGTGGTTAGAGCGCCCTTTGCGCGTCCAGGCGCGCGCGGCGCTCTAAGGGATTTGGGTCATGTGGACACGTCAGCACAAGCAGAGAAATACCGGTCGGCTGATCATCCCCTCGCTCTGCGTGGCGTTCCTCGCCTATTTCGGCTTTCATGCCTACCACGGCGAATTCGGCATCTATTCCAAATACCGGTTGCAAGCCGAAGCCGTCGACCTGCAAGGTAAGCTCGATGCCGTCAAGGCGCGACGGCTCGATCTGCAGCGGCGTGTTCAGCTCATGCATCAGGGCACGCTGGAGAAGGACATGCTCGACGAGCAGGCGCGCAAGGCGCTCAATGTGTCCCACGCCGACGAAATCACCATCATGTTGCCGGCTATGGCAAGATAACCGAATTCAAGTTAATCGCCGATATTTTCAACGATTTTAATCGCTTAGACGCATGTCAGCCATGCATTTTTCAGCATGGCGAAACGCTTTCCCGCGTGTTAGCCTTTGCCAAATCGGTGGGGAGAACTGATCTCCCTCAGTGTCCGCAAGAGACGCCAACAGGGAGTGATGAATGGCCACCACCGCCAGAAAAGCGCCTGCCAAAACCAAACCCAAATCCGACGGCAAATCGGCAGGGCTTTCAGCCCCCAAACCTGTCGACTTCACCAAGGATGAGGAGCTTGACGCCTACCGGCGCATGCTGCTGATCCGCCGCTTCGAGGAAAAGGCCGGCCAGCTCTACGGCATGGGCTTCATCGGCGGCTTCTGCCACCTCTATATCGGCCAGGAAGCAGTTGTCACCGGCATGAAGATGGCGCTGATCGACGGCGACCAGATGATCACCGCCTACCGCGACCATGGTCACATGCTGGCGATGGAACTGTCGCCGCGCGGCGTCATGGCCGAATTGACCGGGCGCCGCGGCGGCCTGTCCAGGGGCAAGGGCGGCTCCATGCACATGTTCTCCAAGGAGAAGCATTTTTACGGCGGCCACGGCATTGTCGGCGCGCAGGTTTCGCTCGGCACCGGCCTCGCCTTCGCCAATCGCTATCGTGGCAACAACAATGTGACACTGACCTATTTCGGCGACGGCGCCGCCAATCAGGGCCAGGTCTATGAGAGCTTCAACATGGCCTCGCTGTGGAAGCTGCCGGTGATCTTCATCATCGAGAACAACCGCTATGCCATGGGCACCTCGGTAACGCGTTCGTCGGCCGAGACGGATTTTTCGCACCGCGGCGCCTCCTTCAAGATTCCCGGCATCCAGGTCGATGGCATGGACGTCCGTGCAGTCAAGGCAGCCGGCGATCTCGCCACCGAATGGTGCCGTGACGGCAAGGGGCCGCTGATTCTCGAAATGCAGACCTACCGCTACCGCGGCCACTCGATGTCCGATCCGGCAAAATACCGTTCCAAGGAAGAAGTGCAGAAGATGCGCTCCGAGCGCGACCCGATCGAGCAGGTCAAGGCGCGCCTGCTCGACAAGAAGTGGGCTGATGAGGACGAGCTCAAGGCCGTCGACAAGGAGGTCCGCGACATTGTCGCCGACGCCGCCGAATTTGCCCAGAACGACGCAGAGCCGGATCCGTCCGAGCTCTGGACCGATATCGTACTGTAACGAGAGGGCAAGGCCATGCCGATCGAAATTCTCATGCCCGCTCTCTCGCCGACTATGGAAGAGGGCAATGTTTCCAAATGGTTGAAGAAAGAGGGCGATAAGGTTGTCGCTGGTGATGTCATCGCCGAGATCGAAACCGATAAGGCGACGATGGAAGTCGAGGCCGTCGACGAAGGCACGCTAGCCAAGATCGTGGTTCCTGCCGGCACCGAAGGTGTCAAGGTCAACACGCTGATCGCCGTGCTCGCCGTTGATGGTGAAGACATCGACAAGGCAGGCGAAGGCATCGGCGAGGAACCTGCCAAGGCGGAAACTGCAGCGCCAGCGCCTGCTGCGGCCAAAAGCGAGGGCGCAGCACCTGTCGCCGCGGCGCCGAGAACCGAAATCGCCGCCGATCCCGACATCCCGGCCGGCACGGAGATGGTCTCGACCACGGTGCGCGAAGCGCTGCGTGACGCGATGGCCGAGGAAATGCGCCGTGACGCAGATGTCTTCGTGATGGGCGAGGAGGTCGCCGAGTACCAGGGCGCTTACAAGATCACGCAAGGGCTGCTGCAGGAATTCGGGGCGCGTCGCGTCGTCGACACACCGATCACCGAGCACGGTTTTGCCGGCGTCGGTGTTGGCGCGGCGATGGCCGGCCTGAGGCCGATCGTCGAGTTCATGACCTTCAACTTCGCCATGCAGGCGATCGATCATATCATCAACTCTGCCGCCAAGACGCTCTACATGTCCGGCGGCCAGATGGGCGCGCCCATCGTCTTCCGCGGGCCAAACGGCGCGGCCGCCCGCGTCGCCGCCCAGCACTCACAGTGCTATGCCGCCTGGTACAGCCACATTCCCGGCCTCAAAGTGGTGATGCCCTACACCGCCGCCGACGCCAAGGGATTGCTGAAGGCCGCGATCCGTGACCCGAACCCGGTCATCTTCCTCGAGAACGAAATCCTCTACGGCCAGTCCTTCGATGTGCCGAAGATCGACGATTTCGTGCTGCCGATCGGCAAGGCGCGCATCCACAAGTCGGGCAAGGATGTCACCATCGTCTCTTTCGGCATCGGCATGAGCTACACGGTGAAGGCAGAGGCGGAATTGCGTGGCATGGGCATCGATGCCGAGATCATCGACCTCAGGACCATCCGCCCTCTCGATTTCGACACCATCATCGCCTCGGTCAAGAAGACCAATCGTCTCGTGGTGGTGGAGGAAGGATTTCCGCAGAGCTCGGTCGGCGACCACATCGCCAGCCAGGTGTCGCAGCGCGCCTTCGATTTCCTCGACGCGCCGGTCATCACCATTGCCGGCAAGGACGTGCCGATGCCCTATGCGGCAAACCTCGAAAAGCTGGCGCTGCCCAATGTCGGCGAGGTCGTCGAGGCGGTCAAGGCCGTCACATATCGCTGATGAATGGGGAGGATCCGGTGGCGACTGCGAGAGAGACTCTTTCGCTATCTGTATAGCGCTGCTGACACGGTGAACGCATTTCGCTTGGGAGAAGAATACCTATGCCGATCAACATCACCATGCCGGCCCTGTCGCCCACGATGGAAGAGGGCAATCTTGCCAAGTGGCTGGTCAAGGAGGGCGACAAGGTTTCGCCGGGCGATGTGATCGCCGAGATCGAGACCGACAAGGCGACGATGGAAGTCGAAGCTGTCGATGAGGGCACGGTGGCCAAGCTGGTGGTTCCAGCCGGCACCGAAGGCGTCAAGGTCAACGCGCTGATCGCCGTGCTCGCGGCCGAAGGTGAAGATGCGGCGGCTGCCGCGAAAAGCGGCGACGGCGCTGCGCCGGCAAAGGCCGAGGCAAAACAGGATAAGGCGCCAATCTCCCCACCCGTGGGGGAGATGTCGACGAAGTCGACAGAGAGAGGCGCTGTCCCGCCAGCGGCAAGAAACGAGGCGCCCCCCTCTGGCCTGCCGGCCATCTCCCCCACAAGGGGGGAGATCAGCCAGTCGGACGGTCGCACCTTCGCCTCGCCGCTGGCCCGTCGCATCGCCCGGGAAGCCGGTGTCGATGTCTCCGCGGTGACAGGCTCCGGCCCGCATGGCCGCGTGGTCAAGGCCGATGTCGATGCAGCGATTTCCAGCGGCGGCGCCAAGGCGGCACCGGCCGCGAAAGCCGCACCTACCGGCGCTCCGGCTCCGGCGGCCGCAGCCAAGCCAATGTCGGACGACCAAGTGCTGAAACTGTTTGCCGACGGCTCCTACGAGCTTGTCCCGCATGACAACATGCGCAAGACCATTGCGCGCCGGCTGGTCGAGGCCACGACCACCATCCCGCATTTCTACCTGACGCTCGACTGCGAGCTTGATGCGCTCCTGGCCCTGCGCACGCAGGTCAATGCGGCCGCCCCGGTGAAGAAGACCGACAAGGGTGAGGCGCCGGCTTACAAGCTGTCGGTCAACGACATGGTCATCAAAGCGATGGCAATGGCGCTGATCGCGGTGCCGGATGCCAATGCGTCATGGACCGAGAGCGCCATGGTCAAGCACAAGCATGCCGACGTCGGTGTCGCCGTGTCGATCCCCGGCGGGCTGATCACGCCGATCATCCGGCGCGCCGACGAAAAGACGCTGTCGGTCATCTCCAACGAGATGAAGGATCTTGCCAGCCGCGCGCGCAGCCGCAAGCTGAAGCCGGAAGAATACCAGGGCGGCACCACGGCGGTGTCCAATCTCGGCATGTTCGGCATCAAGGACTTTGCCGCCGTCATCAACCCGCCGCATGCGACGATCCTGGCGGTCGGCGCCGGCGAGGAGCGCGCGGTGGTCAAGAACGGTGAGATCAGAACAGCGACAATCATGTCGGTGACATTGTCGACCGATCACCGCGCCGTCGACGGCGCGCTCGGCGCCGAACTCCTCGTCGCCTTCAAACGCATGATCGAAAACCCGATGGGCATGCTGGTCTAGAAAGGAAGGAGGGGGTGCGGAAAAACTCTTCACCAGCCTTTTTGCCTTCAGCCTTTCCAGCGTTGCAACGATCGTCGTGCATTGGCTGTTCGTGGGTTGGCGGGTGAGGCGCGCGCAGGCGAATTTCGACCGGAGTGGGGCAAACGCATGAAAACAGTCCTTTGCTACGGCGATTCGCTCACCTGGGGCTATGATGCGGCAAGTCTGGATCGTCACCCGCTCAACGACCGCTGGCCGAGTGTGCTGCAGGCGACGTTGGGAGGCGGTATCGAGGTCATCGCCGAAGGCTTGAACGGCCGCACAACGGCTTTCGACGACCATCTGGCCGGCGCCGACCGTAACGGCGCAAGAGTGCTGCCGACGATCCTGATGACGCATGCGCCGATCGACCTGGTCATCATCATGCTCGGCGCCAACGACATGAAGCCGTGGATTCACGGCAATCCGGTCGCCGCCAAGCAAGGCATGCAGCGCCTGATCGACATCGTGCGCGGTCACGACTACCCGTTCGATTGGCCGTCGCCGCAAATCCTGATCGTCGCGCCGCCCGCCGTCAGCCGCACGGAAAACGCCGAATTCAAAGAAATGTTCGCCGGCGGCGATGAAGCGTCGAAGCGGCTGGCGCCACAATTTTCCGTCCTTGCCGACGAGGTCGGCTGCGGCTTCTTCGATGCCGGCTCGGTGGCCGAGACCACGCCACTCGACGGCGTCCATCTCGATGCAGAGAACACGCGCAAAATCGGGCAGGCATTGGCGCCAATCGTGCGCGTGATGCTGGAACTCTAGAGAATCATGGGAGAAATCCGTGGCTGAGAACTACGACGTCATCATCATCGGCTCCGGCCCCGGCGGCTATGTCACGGCGGTGCGTTCCGCCCAACTCGGGTTCAAGACAGCGATCGTCGAGCGCGAGCATCTCGGCGGCATCTGCCTCAACTGGGGTTGCATCCCGACCAAGGCGCTGCTGCGTTCGGCCGAGATCATGCACTATTCGGATCATTTGAAGGACTACGGCTTGAAGATCGACGGCAAGGTCAGCGTCGATACCGCTGCCGTGGTTGACCGCTCGCGAAAGGTCTCGCTGCGGCTGAACGGCGGCGTCGCCTTCCTGATGAAGAAGAACAAGGTCGATGTCATCTGGGGCGAAGCCAGGCTGTCCAAAGCGGCTTCCGGCGACAGACCGGGCGAGATCGTCGTGTCAAAATCGTCGAAGAAGCCGATGGAGCCTCAGCCGCCGGCGCCCAAGGGCGTCAAGGGCGAGGGCACCTACACCGCCAAGCACATCATCCTGGCGACCGGCGCCAGGCCGCGGGCGCTGCCCGGCATCGAGCCCGACGGCAAGCTGATCTGGACCTATTTCGAAGCGATGGTGCCGAAGGAGATGCCGAAATCGCTGCTGGTGATGGGTTCGGGCGCAATCGGTATCGAATTCGCCTCATTCTACCGCACCATGGGCGCGGAGGTGACGGTGGTCGAGTTGCTGCCGGCGGTGATGCCGGTCGAGGACGCAGAGGTCTCGAAATTCGCGCAAAAGCTGTTCGAGAAGCAAGGCATGAAGATCATCCTCGATGCCAAGGTCACCAAGGTCGAAAAAGCTGCGAACTCGGTAACCGCGCATGTCGAGATGAAGGACGGCAAGGTCGAGAAGATCACCGCCGACCGGATGATCTCGGCCGTCGGCGTGCAGGGCAATATCGAGAATCTCGGCCTCGAGGCGCTCGGCGTGAAGACCGATCGCGGCTGCGTCGTCGTCGACGGCTACGGCAGCACCAATGTGCCCGGCATCTATGCCATCGGCGACGTTGCCGGCCCGCCTATGCTCGCCCACAAGGCCGAGCATGAAGGCGTGGTCTGCGTGGAAAAGATCGCCAACGTCCCCGGCGTGCACGCCACTGACAAACTGAAAATTCCGGGCTGCACCTATTGCAACCCGCAGGTTGCCTCCGTCGGGTTGACTGAAGCGAAAGCCAAGGCCGAAGGCAAGGACATCCGCGTCGGCCGCTTTCAGTTCGCCGCCAACGGCAAGGCCATTGCGCTCGGCGAGGACCAGGGTTTCGTCAAGACCATCTTCGACAGGAAGACCGGGCAGTTGCTCGGCGCACATATGGTCGGCGCCGAAGTGACCGAGCTGATCCAGGGCTTTGTCGTGGCGATGAACCTGGAGACCACCGAGGAAGAGCTGATGCACACGATCTTCCCGCACCCGACGCTGTCGGAGATGATGAAGGAAAGCGTGCTCGACGCCTATGGCCGCGCGCTCAACGCGTGATAAATTGACCGCGTGAGACTCAAAAGGTGAGAGCCAAGGAACTCAACCGTAAGGTAATTCGTTTCCGGATGCATTTATCACCAGAGGAGAGGGCATATGGACGTGAATGGCGTGGGCTGGATCGCAGCCATCATCATCGGCGGGCTGGCGGGCTGGCTTGCCGAGATGTTCATGAAAAGCAACATGGGCATCTTGATGAACATCGTTCTGGGCATCGTCGGCGCGATCGTGCTGAATGCCATCCTGCAGGCGCTCAACATCGGCGTCTTCGGCACCGGCTGGATCGCCTATCTGATCACCGGTTTCGTTGGCGCCTGCCTGCTGATCTTGGCAGGGCGCATGGTGCGCCGTTAATTGCTGAACTCTTGCCATGCGAAAACGGCTGTGGCGGCATGCGTCGCCGCGGCCTTTTTCTTTGCAGCGAAAAGTCCTAGATGGAAAGCGAACGCCGGAAGCGATCGCGAATGAACTGGATTTCTGATGGTCACCGTCCTCGACACGATCGCCAATGCGCCGCGCCTGCGGCATCCTGAAAAGGCGCACAAGCCTGACCAGGATGTGCTGCGCAAGCCCGACTGGATCCGCGTCAAGGCGCCGATGTCGAAAGGCTATGCCGAGACGCGCGACATCGTGAAGTCGCACAGGCTGGTGACGGTGTGCGAAGAGGCCGGGTGCCCCAATATCGGTGAGTGCTGGGAGAAGAAGCACGCCACCTTCATGATCATGGGCGAGATCTGCACGCGCGCCTGCGCCTTCTGCAACGTCGCCACCGGCATTCCGAGCGCGCTCGATCCCGATGAACCGGCGCGTATCGCCCACGCCGTCAAGCAAATGGGTCTAACCCATGTCGTCATCACCTCAGTCGACCGCGACGATCTCGCCGATGGCGGAGCTCAGCACTTCGCCGAGGTCATCCGCGCCATCAGGGCGGCAACGCCTTCGACGACGATCGAAATCCTGACGCCCGACTTCCTGCGCAAGGACGGCGCGCTGGAGATCGTGGTGGCGGCCAAGCCTGATGTGTTCAACCACAATCTGGAGACCGTTCCGTCGAACTATCTGACGGTCCGGCCGGGCGCCCGCTATTTCCATTCGATCAGGCTGCTGCAGCGGGTCAAGGAACTCGATCCCTCGATCTTCACCAAATCCGGCATCATGGTTGGCCTTGGCGAGGAGCGGAACGAGATCCTGCAATTGATGGACGATCTGCGTTCGGCCAATGTCGACTTCATGACCATCGGTCAGTATCTGCAGCCATCGAAAAAGCACCATCCGGTGATCCGTTTCGTCACGCCGGAGGAATTCAAGTCCTTCGAGACGATCGGCAAGACCAAGGGCTTCCTGCTGGTGGCATCGAGCCCGTTGACGCGTTCGTCGCATCACGCCGGCGACGATTTCGCCAAGCTGCGCGCGGCACGGGAAGCGTTTCTCAGGAAGTCCGCCTAACACACTGGTTTCATGCCACAATTCGAAGCCCATCGCCGCGTTGCGCATACGCCGGAACAGATGTTCGCTCTGGTCGCCGATGTCGAATCCTATCCGCAATTCCTGCCGCTTTGCGAGGCGCTGACGGTTCGCTCGCGCAAGGAACGCGACGGACGCACCCTCCTCGTCGCCGACATGAGCATTGGCTACAAGGCGATCCGCGAGACTTTCACCACGCAGGTGCTGCTAAAGCCTGACGAGAAGGCCATCGACGTCAAATATATCGACGGTCCGTTCAAATATCTGAGCAATGCCTGGCGTTTCGAGCCGACCGACGGCGGCTGCAATGTCTGCTTCTTCATCGACTACGAATTCAAGAGTCGTATTCTGGGTGCGGTGATGGGAGCGATGTTCGATCGCGCCTTCCGCATGTTTTCCGAGGCGTTCGAGAAGCGCGCCGACGTCATCTATGGCGCAGCGCCGGCAGCCTGATCCGCAGCGAGCGCGCGCAAGCCCAGTTCAAGCGCGTGTCTGACGGTCTCCCGGCGGATGAACTTGCGGCCTTTGTCGGCAAACAACTGGCATTCGCTGACGACCGGCCGGCCGGTCAAGGCGATACCGAACCAGACTAGGCCGACGGGCTTTTCCGTCGAGCCGCCGCCCGGACCGGCAATGCCGGTGACGGCAAGAGTTAGCCCGGCGCGCGAATGGTCCAAGGCGCCGGCCGCCATCTCGACCGCCGTTTCCCGTGAGACCGCGCCGTGCGCCTCGAGCGTGGCGGCGGAAACGCCGAGCATCTCAGTCTTGGCCTCGTTGGAATAGGTGATGAAACCCCGGTCGACCACTGTCGAAGAGCCGGCGATGTCGGTCAAGGCGGCGATGATCATGCCGCCGGTGCAGCTCTCGGCCGTCGCCAGCATGATGCCGCGCTGTTGGCAGGCTTGAAGCAGGGCATCTGCGAGATCGCTGTTGCTCATTCGGGGACATCACCTGGAAACACGACGCTGGCGGTCGCGATGGCGGCTATGCCTTCCTCGCGTCCGACAAAGCCGAGCTTTTCGTTGGTTGTCGCCTTGATCGAGATGCGGTCCCGGGAAATCGCCAGCATTGCCGAAAGGATTTCGGTCATCGCTTCGCGATGCGGGCCGACGCGCGGCGCCTCGCAGATCAGCGTGATGTCGGCATTGGCGATGCGCCCGCCGCGCGCGCGTACCAGTTCTGCCGCATGTTCGACGAAGATCCGCGAGGCCACGCCTTTCCACTGCGGGTCCGACGGCGGGAAATGCGTGCCGATGTCGCTCGCACCGCAAGTGGCGAGCAGCGCGTCGGTCAATGCGTGCAGGCCGACATCGGCGTCCGAATGGCCGGACAGTTTCTTGTCGTGCGGGATCGAGACGCCGCACAGGACGACATGGTCGCCGGGCTCGAAGGCATGGACGTCGTAGCCATTGCCGGTGCGGATGTCCGGAAAACGCGGCCGTTCGCCGGAAAGCCGCTGATCCGCCATCGAGATATCCCTTGCCCAGGTGAGTTTGACATTGTCCGGCGAGCCCGGGACGATTTTCACTGGAATATGTGCCCATTCGGCAATCGCGGCATCGTCGGTGAAGTCCGCCTTGCCCAGATGATGGGCCTTTTCATGGGCGGCCAGGATCGGCCAGAACGGGAAGCCCTGCGGCGTCTGCGCGGCATGAAGCCCGTTCCTGGAAACCGTCTCGCCGATCATGCCCGCGGCCGACTCGCGTTTCAGCGTATCGGCGACGGGCAGGGCAGGCAGCGCTGCCTGGCGCTCGCCGATGGCGGCGATCGTGCGGTCTATCAATTCCGCGTCGACGAACGGGCGGACGGCGTCATGGACCAGAACCCGGCGCGGTGCATGGCCTCTCAGCGCAAGCAATCCGAGCCGGACGGAGTCCTGTCTGGACGCGCCACCGGTCACCGTGACCACCCGGTCGGCGTTGGCGCCAGCGGCGCTGCGAAAAAGCCCGCTGTCGTCGGCATGAATGGCGACGACGACAGGACCGATTTTCGTATGCGCCAAAAACACGTCCAATGTGCGCGCGATGACGGCACGGCCGCCGATCCTTTGGTATTGCTTCGGCCCATCGGCCTGACCGGCGCGCGCGCCGCGGCCGGCGGCGACGATAACGACGGCAACCTTGTCGTCTGCAGCCAAAGCCTGCTTTTCGCTTGCGTCTGTCATGCCGAGACGCTTAGCGCATCATCCCAAAAAGTGGAATCGCTTTTCGGAAGAGATCATGCGCAGATGCAAAGTGCCAATAGCGTCCCCTACACGCACCGCACTTTAGCTAGTGCCAGCATTTTCCCAAATGCGCTTAATGCGACGTCATTGCGCGTTGCACATTGCCGCCATTCTGGCTAGTGAATGTGCAGCTATTAAAAATGCTTGGTTTTTGTGCATGCTTGACCTGACAAAATTGGCATCTCCGCTGGATGTGGGTCGTGTGAGAATCCGCAATCGCGCTTTTCTCGCGCCCATGTCGGGCATAACAGATGAGCCGTTCCGGCAGCGTGCCTATGCGCATGGCGCCGGGTTGGTGGTGTCGGAGATGGTGGCGAGCGGTGAACTTGCCAGGGGCAGAGCCGGTTGCGGCCTGCGCATCCGCCATTCCGGGCTGCCGGTGCACATGGTCCAGCTTGCCGGCCGTGAGGCGGTGCATATGGCAGAGGGCGCCCGTATAGCCGCGGGCGAGGGTGCCGACATCATCGACATCAACATGGGCTGCCCGGCCAAGAAGGTGACGGGCGGCTATGCCGGTTCGGCGCTGATGCGCGATCTCGATCACGCTTTGTCGCTGATCGAGGCGGTGGTCGGCGCCGTCGAGGTGCCGGTCACGGTCAAGATGCGGCTCGGCTGGGACGAAAGCGCGCTCAATGCGCCGATACTGGCGCGCCGCGCCGAGCAGGCGGGGGTTCAGATGGTGACGGTGCATGGCCGCACGCGCTGCCAGTTCTACCAGGGCAAGGCCGACTGGCGCGCCATCGCACGCATAAAGCAGGCTGTTTCGATCCCGGTCGTTGCCAATGGCGATGTCGGCTCGCCGGCGGAGGCAGCAATGATCCTCGACCAGTCGGGCGCCGACGCGGTGATGATCGGCCGCGCGCACTACGGCGTGCCATGGACGGCAGGCAGCATCGCGGCAGGCGCGGCAAAAGAGGCGACGCCCGGTGTGCCGGAAAGCCCGCAAGCGCTGGCCGACTACGTCGTTGCCCACTACCAGGACATGCTGTCGCTCTACGGCATCGAAAGCGGCGTGCGCCAGGCGCGCAAGCATCTTGGCTGGTATCTCGACCGCCACGCCGCTGGCGTCGTTGATGAGCAGCGAAAGGCCATCCTTACCTGCTTCGAACCCGTCCGCGTCATCGCCGCGTTGCGTGAGGTGTTTTCAAGCGCTGCCGAGGCGATGAACCTGCGGAGCGCAGCATGAATGCCACCGTTGCACAGAACATGGACATGGCGGACGCCGCACACATCGTGCTCAACACTATCCGCCGCCCGGTGATCATGCTCGATGCGGAAGGGTTCATCACCTTCGCCAACGCCGATGCCGAGGATTTCTTCCGCTCGAGCGCGACCATGCTCGCCCGCAACACATTACCCAAGCTCATTCCATTCGGCAGTCCGTTGCTGACGCTTGTCGACCAGGTGCGCGAGCGCCGGGCACCCGTCAACGAATACCGGGTCGACGTATCGTCGCCGCGCCTCGGCATCGAGAAGGTCGTCGATCTCTATGTCGCGCCGGTGTCGGAATTCCCGGGCTCCGTCGTGGTGATGTTCCAGGAACGGTCGATGGCCGACAAGATCGACCGGCAGATGACGCACCGCGGTGCGGCACGCTCGGTGACCGGCCTTGCCGCGATGCTTGCCCACGAGATCAAGAACCCGCTATCCGGCATCCGGGGCGCCGCCCAACTGCTCGAACTGTCGGCTTCCGACGAGGATCGCGCGCTGACCCGGCTGATCACCGACGAGACCGACCGCATCGTCTCGCTGGTCGATCGCATGGAGGTGTTTTCCGACGAGCGGCCCGTCGATCGCTATCCGGTCAACATCCATGTCGTGCTCGACCATGTGAAGGCGATTGCCAAGAACGGTTTTGCCAAGCGGATCAAGATATTGGAGGATTATGATCCATCATTGCCTCCGGTTTTCGCCAACCGCGACCAGCTCATCCAGGTGTTCCTCAACCTGGTCAAGAATGCGGCCGAGGCCATTGGCGGCGATCCGCAAGGCGAGATCACCCTGTCGACCGCGTTCCGGCCGGGCATCCGTGTTTCCGTTCCGGGATCGCAGGGCCGCGTGTCGCTGCCGCTGGAATTCTGCGTGCGCGACAACGGTTCTGGCGTCTCCGAAGATATCCTGCCGATCCTGTTCGACCCCTTCATCACCACCAAGCCGAACGGGTCGGGGCTTGGTCTGGCGCTGGTCGCGAAAATCGTCGGCGAGCATGGCGGCATCATCGAATGCGATTCGACGCCGCGCGCAACCACCTTCCGCATCCTGATGCCAGCCTGGAAAGAAACGCCGTTCGGCACAGACGACGATGGCGAAGGAGACCGCAAATGACGGTTCGCGGCAATATTCTCGTCGCCGACGACGATGCGGCCATCCGCACCGTCCTCAATCAGGCGCTTTCGCGCGTCGGCCATGAGGTGCGCGTGACGTCCAACGCCTCGACGCTGTGGCGCTGGGTGGCGGCGGGCGAGGGCGATCTCGTCATCACCGACGTGGTTATGCCCGACGAAAACGCCTTCGACATGCTGCCGCGCATCAAGAAGGCGCGACCGGAACTGCCCGTCATCGTCATGAGCGCCCAGAACACGTTCATGACCGCGATTCGCGCCTCCGAAACCGGCGCCTACGAATATCTGCCAAAACCGTTTGACCTGACCGAGCTTCTCAACATCGTCAACCGGGCGCTTTCCGAGCCCCGACGGCCGAAAATCGATGCGCGGGCGGACGAGCCGCCGGAAACCATGCCGCTGGTTGGCCGCTCGGCCGCCATGCAGGATATCTACCGCATGCTGGCGCGCATGATGCAGACCGACCTGACGGTGATGATTTCAGGCGAATCGGGCACCGGCAAGGAATTGGTCGCGCGCGCGCTGCACGAGTATGGCCGCCGCCGCGGCGGCCCCTTCGTTGCGATCAACATGGCTGCTATCCCGCGCGACCTGATCGAATCGGAACTGTTCGGGCACGAGAAAGGCGCCTTCACCGGCGCGCAGAACCGCTCAACCGGCCGTTTCGAGCAGGCCGAAGGCGGCACGCTCTTCCTTGACGAGATCGGCGACATGCCGATGGAGGCGCAGACCCGCCTGCTGCGTGTCCTGCAGCAGGGCGAATACACCACCGTCGGCGGCCGCACGCCGATCAAGACCGACGTGCGCATCGTCGCCGCCACCAACAAGGATCTGCGCACGCTGATCAATCAAGGGCTTTTTCGCGAGGATCTGTTCTATCGCCTGAATGTCGTGCCGCTGAGGCTGCCGGCGCTGCGCGAGCGGTCCGAGGACGTTCCGGATCTCGTCCGGCACTTCTTCAAGCTAGGCGCCAGCGAAGGCCTGCAGACCAAACGTATTTCCACGGGCGGCATCGAGTTGATGAAGCGCTATCCGTGGCCAGGCAACGTGCGCGAGCTCGAAAATCTTGTCCGCAGACTTGCCGCGCTCTATTCGCAGGACGAGATTTCCGCCGAAGTCATCGAGGCGGAACTGAAGACCGGCGAGAGGCCGGTCGTTCCCGGCGGCGGTAACCTCATACCCGACGATCTGTCCATCGGCCAGGCGGTGGAACATTTCCTGCAGCGCTATTTTGCTTCGTTCGCCGGCGATCTGCCGCCCGCCGGCCTCTATCAGCGCATCCTTTCCGAGGTCGAGTATCCGCTGGTGCTTGCCTCGATGACGGCAACCCGCGGCAACCAGATCAAGGCTGCGGAGCTCCTCGGGCTCAACCGCAACACCCTGCGCAAGAAGATTCGCGAACTCGGCGTCAACGTCTACAAATCGACCAGACAAGCTTAGAGCGCCGTTTTCTTTCAACAAATCGATCCCGATTTTCGGGCCGGTGTGACAGAGCGAAGCCTTTTTCCGGGGATCGACCGCCGAAACAGTTCCGTCCAGGTCACACTTGTTGCATAATCGCCACAATGCGTTGCATACATCCGACGCAATCACTGGCTCTAGACGGCGACATGGCTCCACGGGCATCGAGACTGAGCGAAACGCTTTTCAGCGAACCCCGCACAAGGGACGGGCGCCGGCTGCTTGCGCTGCCGGGCGTCGTGGCAATTGCCGGTGCGCTGGTTACGGCGGCGATCTCCTTCGCCATCCTCGTCGGTGCCACGCCGATCACGCCGGACGAGACGACAACGCTGGCGCTAATCGCTGTCAATGCGGCGTTCATCCTGTTCCTGATCGCGCTGGTTGGCCGCGAAGTGCATCGTATCGTGATGGCGCGCCGGCGCGGCAAGGCGGCGTCGCGGCTGCATGTGCGGATCGTCGCAATGTTCGCGCTGGTCGCCGCGATTCCCGCCATCATGGTGGCGATCATCGCCTCGATCACGCTCGATATCGGTCTTGATCGCTGGTTCGAAATCCGCACCAAGACGATCGTCAATTCGTCGCTGTCGATAGCCGATGCCTATGTGCAGGAGAACGCGCGCAACCTCCAGGGAACGACCCTGTCGATGGCTTACGATCTCGACGCCTCCCGCACGCTCTACGGCCTCGATCGAACCGGCTTCCTCGATCTGATGAACAAGGAAGCCGTTGGACGCTCGCTGGCCCATGCCGCACTGATCAGGTCCGACGGTTCGTTCGTCATGAGCGCCAAGACCGACGCCGATTTTGCCATGCCGGAGCCGCCGGAAGGCGCCATGAGCGGTGCCGCTGACGGCAGGCCGGTGCTGATCGAGCCGAAGACGCGCAACATCATGGGCGCCATCGTCAAACTGCGCGAGATCGAAGGGCTCTATCTCTACACCATCCGACTCGTCGATCCCGAGGTGATCAAGGCGCGGCAGATTGTCAGGTCCAATAGCGACGAATATCGCGGCCTCGAAGACAGTCGCCGTACCTCGCAGGTGGCCTTTGCACTTCCCTATCTGTCGCTGACGCTGATCATCATCCTGTCCGCCATCTGGACCGGCATCGCCGTTGCCGACCGCCTGGTGCGGCCGATCCGCCAGCTCATCGGCGCGGCCGACGAGGTCGCGACCGGCAATCTCGACGTTGCCGTGCCGGTTCGGCCCTCCGACGGCGACGTCGCCTCGCTCGGCGACACCTTCAACAAGATGCTGCTGGAGCTGAAATCGCAGCGTAACGAGATTCTGTCCGCCAAGGATTTGATCGACGAGCGGCGGCGTTTTTCGGAAGCCGTGCTTGCCGGTGTCACCGCCGGCGTGATCGGCGTCGATCCGTATGGCATCGTCACCATCGTCAACCGGTCGGCCGAAACGATGCTGGCCATATCCGCCACCGCCGCACTCGGGCAAAATCTCTCCGCCGTGCTGCCGCATGTTGGCCGCGTCTTCGAGATCGGCCGCAAGTCGGGCAAGCCCGTCCATCGCGAACAGGTGACCTTCTATCGCGCCGGTGCGGAGCGCACCTTCAACGTGCAGATCACGGTCGAGGCCGGCGACGACGGTTCGGAGGAGAAATCCTATGTCGTGACGGTGGACGACATCACCGATCTGGTCCAGGCGCAGCGTTCCTCGGCCTGGGCGGATGTGGCGCGGCGCATCGCCCACGAGATCAAGAACCCTCTGACACCGATCCAGCTTTCCGCCGAGCGCATCAAGCGCCGCTACGGCAAGGTCATCACCGAAGACCGCGAGGTTTTCGATCAGTGCACCGATACGATCATCAGGCAAGTGGAGGACATCGGCCGCATGGTCGACGAGTTCTCCGCTTTCGCACGCATGCCCAAGCCCGAAATGAAGGCCCTTGATTTGCGCGAATCGTTGCGGGAAGCCTCGTTCCTCGTCGAAGTGAGCCGCTCCGATATCACCTTCGAGCGCGTATTCGGCAACGAACCGCTCAAAGGCACGTTCGACAGCCGCCTGATGGCGCAGGCCTTTGGCAACGTCATCAAGAACGCAGCCGAGGCGATTGACGGACTTGATCAAAAGGACCGCTCGCACGGCATAATCCGGATTCAAGCCGGGCGCGAGAATGGTACGATTCGCATCGATGTCATCGACAACGGCAAGGGCTTGCCGCGCGAGAACCGCCAGCGATTGCTCGAGCCTTACATGACGACACGCGAGAAGGGCACCGGGCTCGGCCTCGCTATCGTCAAGAAGATAGTGGAGGACCATGGCGGCCGGCTCGAACTGCATGACGCGCCGGCGGATTTCCACGACGGGCGAGGCGCGATGATCAGCATCATCCTGCCACTCGCCGCCACTGTGCCGTCGCGCGGCGAAGGCAGGACAGAACCCGAAAGAGAAACTGAAAAGGTCGGCAATGGCGTCTGACATTCTCATCGTTGATGACGAGGAAGACATCCGCGAGCTTGTCGCCGGTATCCTGAGCGACGAAGGTCACGAAACCCGCACGGCATTCGACGCCGACAGCGCCCTGGCGGCGATCGCCGACCGGGCGCCGAGGCTGATTTTCCTCGACATCTGGCTGCAAGGCTCACGCCTGGACGGACTGGCGCTGCTGGATGAGATCAAGACGATGCATCCGAGCCTGCCGGTGGTGATGATCTCGGGCCACGGCAACATCGAGACCGCGGTCTCGGCCATCCGCCGCGGCGCCTATGACTTCATCGAAAAACCATTCAAGGCCGACAGGCTGATCCTCATCGCCGAACGTGCCATTGAAACCTCTAAGCTGAGACGCGAGGTTTCGGATCTCAAGCTGCGCAGCGGCGAAACCTTCGACCTGATCGGCATGTCGTCGGCGATGAGCCAGTTGCGCCAGACCATCGAGCGCGTCGCGCCGACCAACAGCCGCGTCATGATCATCGGCCCCTCCGGCTCGGGCAAGGAACTCGCGGCACGCGCCATCCACACGCTGTCGGCGCGCAAGGGCGCCCCGTTTGTCACGCTGAGCGCCGCCAACATCACGCCCGAACGCATGGAGGTCGAGCTGTTCGGCACCGAATCAAACGGTGTCGAACGCAAGGTCGGCGCGCTTGAGGAAGCCCATCGCGGCATTCTCTACATCGACGAAGTGGCCGACATGCCGCGCGAAACGCAAAACAAGATCTTGCGCGTGCTGGTCGAGCAGCAGTTCGAGCGGGTAGGGGGCACCAAACGGGTCAAGGTCGATGTCCGTATCATTTCGTCGACGTCGCAGAACCTGGAGGCGATGATCGCCGACGGTCGTTTCCGCGAGGATCTCTATCACCGCCTGGCGGTGGTTCCGGTCATGGTGCCGGGATTGGCCGAGCGGCGTGAGGACATCCCCTATCTTGTCGACAATTTCATGAAGCAGATCGCCCGGCAGGCCGGCATCCGGCCGCGGCGCATCGGCGACGACGCGCTGGCGGTGCTGCAGGCGCACAACTGGCCAGGCAACGTTCGCCAGTTGCGCAACAACGTCGAGCGGCTGATGATCCTGGCGCGCGGCGACGATATCGACGCACCGATCACCGCCGATCTCTTGCCTGCCGAGATCGGCGATGTCATGCCGCGCACGCCGAACCAATCCGATCAGCACATCATGGCGCTGCCGTTGCGTGAAGCGCGCGAACAGTTCGAGAAGGACTATCTGATCGCCCAGATCAACCGTTTTGGCGGCAACATCTCGAAGACGGCCGAGTTCATCGGCATGGAGCGCTCGGCGCTTCACCGGAAGCTGAAGTCGCTGGGCGTCTGACAGCCAATCCGGTCGTGGCCTACGCAATTATCGGTTACGGCGGCGGCGGAATCGCATAAGAAACGCTGCCGCACGTCTTTCGAGACGCGCAACGGACGCTGTAGCATTTTGTTTTTTGCGCATGGTCTTCCCCGAAAAATGGATTCCGATTTTCGGGGGCCATGCGCTGACTTCTTCAGGGGTGACCCATGCCGCGCATTGCCTATGTGAACGGGCGCTATGTCGCTCACGCCGACGCTTTCGTGCATATCGAGGACCGTGGCTATCAGTTCGCCGACGGTGTCTACGAGGTCTGCGAGGTGGCGCGCGGCTTCATCGTCGATATGCCTCGCCATCTCGGACGGCTGAACCGCTCGCTGACCGAATTGTCGATCGACTGGCCGGTCACGCCGGGCGTGTTGCCGATTATCCTGCGCGAGGTGGTCCGCCGCAACCATGTCGCCGATGGCCTGGTCTATCTTCAGGTGACGCGCGGCGTCGCCAGCCGTGATTTTGTTTTCCCGGCAGAGACGAAGCCGTCGCTGGTGGTTACCGCCAGGAAAGCCGACCCCGCTGCTGCCACCAGGAGGGCCGAAAGCGGAATCAAGGTCATCACCGTGCCTGAGAACCGTTGGGACCGCGTCGACATCAAGTCGGTCGGCCTGCTGCCAAACGTGCTCGCCAAGCAGAAGGCCAAGGAAGCCGGCGCCCAGGAAGCTTGGTTCGTCGATGCCGATGGCACCGTCAAGGAAGGTGGGTCGTCGAACGCCTGGATCATCACCAGGGACGGCGTGCTGGTGACGCGTCCGGCCGAGCACGGCATCCTGCGCGGCATCACCCGCACCACGCTCTTCGACGTGGCCGCCAGGCTCGGCCTGAAGATCGAGGAGCGGGGCTTTTCGGTCACCGAAGCCAAGGCCGCGCGCGAGGTTTTCATCAGCTCCGCGACTACAATCGCCATGCCGATCGTGGCGATCGACGGTGCTCCCGTCGCCAACGGCCACCCGGGCTCGATAACACTTTCCTTGCGGCACGCCTTTTTTGACGTTGCGGAAAAAAGTCCAGCCTGATAACCGCACAGGTGGAATGAACATCAATATATCTCGTTCTGCTTGTCGTTATTGACGACAAGACGGTGTTTGCGCGCTTGACATGTGCCAGTTAATTTGGCGCATTGGCCTGCAAACCGAAGGGGATCGGCGAAAGACAAGAACAATGGCGGAACGATCGCAAAATCTTCAGGACCTGTTCCTGAATTCAGTTCGCAAAAGCAAAAACCCACTCACCATCTTTCTCATCAACGGCGTGAAGCTGACCGGTGTGGTCACTTCCTTCGACAATTTCTGTGTTCTGCTGCGTCGAGACGGCCATTCCCAGCTCGTCTATAAGCACGCCATTTCCACGATCATGCCGAGCCAGCCGGTTCAGATGTTCGATGGCGAGGAAAGCCAGGGCGCCTGATTGGCACGTAAGAAAGACGCGGACCGCAGCGTTCGCGAAAAACCAGCATATCAGCCGGGGGCGGAGGCCGAAGGCCCGACCCGGGCCGTGGTCATCGTGCCGGTGCTTACTCGCCAGCCGCGCGGCGACGAAGACACCAATCGTCCGCGACTGACGCGTTCTGCCGAGGCCCGCCACGACGAGGCGGTCGGCCTTGCCCAAGCCATAAACCTCGACCCGATCCATACCGCGGTGGTGACCGTCAACGATCCCCGGCCTGCAACCCTGCTCGGCAGCGGCAAGGTCGCGGAGTTCGCCGAGATCGTCAAGGAGGGCCGTGCCGAACTGGTCATTGTCGATCATCCGCTGACGCCGGTGCAGCAGCGCAACCTGGAAAAGGAATTGAACGCCAAGGTGCTGGATCGCACCGGCTTGATCCTGGAAATTTTCGGCGAGCGCGCGCGGACCAAGGAAGGCACGCTGCAGGTCGATCTGGCGCACCTCAACTATCAGAAGGGCCGGCTGGTGCGAAGCTGGACTCACCTCGAGCGCCAGCGCGGCGGTGCCGGTTTCCTCGGCGGCCCTGGCGAAACGCAGATCGAATCGGACCGCCGTGTCCTGCAGGACAAGATCAACAAGCTCAAGCACGAGCTGGAAACAGTGCGACGCACCCGTGACCTGCACCGCGCCAAGCGCAAGAAGGTGCCGTTCCCGGTCGTGGCCATCGTCGGCTATACCAACGCCGGCAAGTCGACGCTGTTCAACAGGCTGACCGGAGCAGGGGTGCTGGCCGAGGACATGCTGTTCGCCACGCTCGACCCGACACTGCGGCGGGTCCGGCTGCCGCACGGCACGCCGGTCATCCTTTCGGACACGGTCGGTTTCATTTCGGACCTGCCGACGCATCTGATCGCGGCCTTCCGGGCAACGCTCGAAGAGGTGGTCGAGGCCGATCTCGTCATCCATCTGCGCGATATTTCGGACCCCGACACCGCCGCCCAGGCCGAGGATGTCGAGCGCATCCTCGCCGATCTCGGCGTCGATGCCGGCGACAGCAGGCGCGTCATCGAAGTGTGGAACAAGATCGACCGGCTCGATGCGGGCAACCGGGAGCGGTTGCTCGCCGACGGCATCGACGGCAACAAGGCACCGCCGATTGCCATATCGGCCGCCACCGGCGAGGGCATCGATGTGCTGAAGGCGATCATCGAGACACGAGTTTCAGGCGAACTGGAAACGCAGACCGTCACGCTCAAGCCTGACCAGCTTGGGTTCGTCGACTGGCTCTACCGCAATGGCGACGTCGTCTCGCGCACCGACAATGAAGATGGCGGTATAACCGTGTCGCTCAAAGCGACGCGAAGCGCACACGAAGAGATAGAAACCAGATTACACCGTAAAAACAACGGGTAATCGCCGTTACTTCGCGCTTTTGGCTTGCTGCCAAAGCGCCTCCATCTCGTCGAGCGTCGCCTTTTCAAGCGTGTTTCCGGACCTTTCCAGAGCGAGCTCGACATAGTGGAACCGCGAGCGGAATTTCTCGTTGGTGCCGCTGAGCGCCGCTTCGGAATCAACCTTGAGATGACGCCCGAGATTGACGAAGGCAAACAGCATGTCGCCGAACTCGTCCTTGATCGAAGCCGTATCGCCATTGGCAAGGGCCTGGCGCAACTCGCCGATCTCTTCCTCGATCTTGTCGAGGATCGGCGTCGCCTCGCTCCAGTCGAAGCCGACGCGGGCCGCTTTTTCCTGCAGCTTGAGCGCCCGCGTCAAAGCGGGCAGGGCAACCGGAACGCTGTCCAGAAAACCCTTGCCATGATCCTCCGGATCGTGCCCGCGGGCGAGGCGGGCATTTCGCTTTTCCGCTTTTTCCTCGGCCTTGATCTTCTCCCACATGCCCTTGGCCATGCCGGCGCTGCGCGCCTCATCGTCGCCGAAGACATGCGGATGGCGGCGGATCATTTTTGTGGTGATGGCCTGGACCACGTCGCCAAAGGCGAATTCACCGGCCTCCTCGGCCATCTGCGCATGGTAGACGACCTGCAGCAGCAGGTCGCCGAGCTCGTCGCGCAGATCGTCCAGGTCGCCACGCGCGATGGCGTCCGCCACCTCGTAGGCTTCCTCGATCGTGTAGGGCGCGATGCTCGAGAAATCCTGCTCGACGTCCCACGGGCAGCCGGTTTCCGGCGCCCGCAGCGCCGCCATGATCTCGATCAGCCGGGAAATATCTTTCGAGGGTTTCATCGGTCGCATGCTAGCCTGCGTCCGACGCTGCAGCCAACGCCGTGGCAAGGCGAGGGGCGATTGTCCACAGCGCCGCTCAAAGTCTCAGTCGAGCACGGAGACGATCGCCTTGGCGAGCGCGTCCATGCCGTCCTCCGGCAGGCCGGCGACGTTGATGCGGCTGTCGCCGACCATATAGAGGCCGTGCTCGGCGCGCAGCCGCTCGACCTGCGCTTCGGACAGGCCAAGCCGGGAAAACATGCCGCGATGGCTGGCGACGAAATCGAAGCGATCGGAATTGGACTGCCGCCGCAGCGCTTCGGCGAATTGCACCCGAAGCCGCAGCATGCGCAGGCGCATCTCCTCGAGCTCCGCTTCCCAGTCGGCGCGCAGCGTGGCGTCTTCAAGCACGATGCGCACGGCGGCCGCGCCGTGGTCCGGCGGCATCGAGTACATGGCGCGCGCCGCCGACAGCATCTGGCTCATTGCGACATCCGCCTGCGCGCTGTCTTTTGCCAGGATCATTGCCGCGCCGACGCGGTCACGATACACGGCAAAGTTCTTCGAGCAGCTCGAGGCAACGACCATTTCCGGGACTTTTGCTGCCAGCAGGCGCAAGCCGGCGGCGTCAGCGTCAAGGCCCTCGCCAAACCCCTGATAGGCAATGTCGACAAAGGGCAGCAGGCCGCGCTCGACGACGAGGTCTGCTATTTCAGCCCACTGCGCGATGTCCAGATTGGCGCCTGTCGGATTGTGGCAGCAACCATGCAGCAGCACCACGTCGCCGCTCCTGGCGGTCGCCAGCGCGCTCATCATATCGGCGAAGCGAACAGCACCTGAGGCTGCGTCGAAGTAGGGATATTCGCGTATCTGCAGGCCGGCGGCGCGCATCACCGGCATGTGGTTCGGCCAGGTCGGGTCCGACAGCCAGATCGTCGCGTCGGATCGCGTCCTCTTGAGCAGCTCGGCCACCAGCCGCAGCGCGCCCGAGCCGCCGGGCGCCTGCGCCGCACGGATGCGCATTAGCTCGGCCGCAGGGCCAAAAACCAGCCTCGCCATCGCCGTGTTGAAGCCGGTATCGCCGGCAAGCCCAAGATAGGTCTTGGTGTCCTGGCTCTGCAGCAATCGTTTTTCGGCTTCGCGCACGGCGCGCATCACCGGCGTCTTGCCATCGCGATCCTTGTAGACGCCAACGCCGAGGTCGACCTTGCCGGGGCGGGGATCGGCACGATAGAGGCCGATCAAGGCGAGGATCTTGTCGGCTGGGGCAGGCTGGAGGTTTTCGAACATCGGCGCGGCTCCGTTGGCGGCGGAGTGATACGCAAATCGGCTGTGCTGCGCCAGCGGTTTTCATTTGCGCCAGGCTGAAAACCGCCAACCGGGAGACTGGACACAGGAATCCAAAGCGTGGCCTGGAGGCGAGGCTCGCACCGGCGAAAGGCCTTGATCGCACGGCGCGTCGCGCCGTTCTATCATGCCGGTTTGAGAGCAGCAGACGGCAAGGCGGCTCCAGATTGCCGCTTCTTGCCGCCCCAACCGATCCGCGGCAACCATTCGAGGTAGTAGGCGAACCCGAACTGCAGCGCGATGCCTGTCGAGATCAGGATCGCGTCGTCGAGGAGGCCGCCCGGGCTGACGACCTTCATGACCTGCGCGATCATGGCGAGGATCGTTCCGGCGATGAAGACCGGCAGCGAATGCTTGCCGAGAACCGCGAGCGGGTGTCCGGGCCTCGTCTTCGCCAGGTTGGAAAGCGCCGGGATTGCCACGATCAGATAGGCGATCGCCAGAATGTGCATGAGGCGCGACAGCGACAGGAACGTCTTGTCGAAGCCAGTCAGCACGGTAGGCAGGCCGGAGGCCGTCTCGATACCCCAAAGCGGCAGCCGCACCCAAATCAGCGCGCCGACCAGATACAGGACGGCCGCGCTCGCCATCATCCAGTTGAAGCGGATTTCGCCGCCGCGCTTGATATGCAGCATGCCGGCGATGCCGATGACGAAAAGAAACTGCCAGGAGAGCGGGTTCAGGAACCAGAAACCGTCGCCGGGAAAATTCGAAGGCGCGATCTGGAAAATGCCGGCGATGAGCCAGAGGAAAGCGGACGCAGCGAGCATCAGGCGCAGGCTGAAAGTGCCGATCCACAGGAAAAGCGGCATCATCAGAAGTACGACGGCATACATGGAAAGAATGTTGTTATAGCCGATCTGATGCCCGAGCGCCGCGATGCCGAGCAGCGCTTCCGGCGTGTCCTCGATGATCATCTGGATGTTGATCAGCTTCAAAAGATCGGGCCGCGAGAAATGCAATGCAGCCGCCGAGAAGATCGCCAGCGTCGCGACAGTGGTCATGACGTGGGTGACATAGAGGACACCGGCACGCCGCCAGGCCTTCAGGGTGATAAGCAACCGATTCCCCGGCTGGAACTTCAGTCCGTAGGCGAGCCCAACGGCAATCCCCGAAATCAGTACGAATGCTTCGGCCGAATCGGAAAAGCCGAAGTTCTTGTGCGTGACATACTCGAAGATCGTCCCCGGCACGTGGTTGACGAAGATCGTCAGCAGCGCTAGCGCGCGGAAGACATCGATGCGGGTATCCCGCTGGGCTGGCACATTGCCTGTCATGTCGGGGCTTGTCATGTCGGGTCGATAATTCGTTGAACAAAAGCGGGCCCAAAGCGCCGTCGGCGAAGGGAAGATTCGGCGGTGAATGTTTCCTGCCTATAACTCGCAAGTGCCCCGAAAAAGATGACACTTTCGCGATTTTTCGCGTCACAAATTAATTCAGGGATAAACATCGAAATCCCCGGTGGCGCTAAAACCGCGCGGCGAATTGAGGCGGCTGCGGGGAGGGCCGCTCGTTCCCGGACAAGGAAGCCGTACGCGCGCTGGTGGCGTTGTACCGGTTGTGCCTGACATTCCGGATCGCAAAAAACTCAAAGAGCGGGATTAAAAACCTGCCATGCTCCGTAAACAGGACGTGAGAGGGTCGATGCCACGCTTCGATATCGTAGGACAGCTTGGTTCTCTGCGGCGCTACGCGCGTTCGCTGACGCGCGACGGCGCAGAAGCAGAGGATCTGGTGCATGACGCGCTGGTGCGTGCCTATGAGCGGCGCGGCACCTTTCGATCCGGCGGAAACCTGCGCGCATGGCTGCTGTCGATCGTCCACAATGCTTTCATTGACGGCCTGCGGTCCCGCAAATCCGAAGCGGCGCGCGTCGAGCAGGCCGGGTATCTTGCCGACGCCAGCATGCAGGCACCCCAGGAGCATTCCGTCCGCCTGGCACAGGTGCGCGAAGCTTTTTTCAAATTGCCGGATGAGCAGCGTTCGGCGCTGCATCTCGTCGCCATCGAGGGACTTACCTACAGCCAGGCGGCCGAGGCCAGCGGCGTGCCGCTGGGAACGCTGATGTCGCGCATCGGCAGGGCGCGCGCAGCGCTTCGCGAGATGGAGGACAAATTGCCGCCACATGCGAAAACCCACCTCAAGATCGTGGGAGGCCCGTGATGTCCATGATGAGCGAACTGCGCGACCCGGTGACCGATGCCGACCTCGACGCCTATGTCGACGACCAGCTGGACGTTGCCCGCCGCATTGAGGTCGAGGCGTTTCTGTCCGCCCGTCCGGAGGCTGCCGCCCGCGTGATGTCCGACCTCAGGACGCGCGACGAACTGCGCCTGGCGCTTGCCGGATGCAAGGGCATGGCGCGGCTGGCGACGGCTGATGCGGCACGGCGGCTGGAACGGGGACTGGCTCGAGGGCGCGCCTTGCGCACGTTGCAGCGGGCTGCGGCGGTCGCAGTCCTGGTGGCTGCGGGCTGGCTGGCCAACGGCATCGTCGGGCCGATATCGGTGACGAAGGTCGTCGCCTCGACCCAGCCGCCCGTCTATCTGGAGGAGGCGATCCGGGCGCACAGGACTACGATCCTGCGCGAAGCCATGTCATCCCAGCCCGAGGCGCCGGATTACGATGCGGACGAAATCCGCGCCGCCACGGCGATCGTCATGCCGTCGCTGCCGAAGGACTGGAAGGTCCGTGACGTCCAGATCTATCCATCGCAGTTCGGCCCGAGCGTCGAGATGGCTGTCGAAACAACAGACCTGGGACTGGTCTCGCTGTTCGCGATCAGGCCCGGAACGTTCGACGTGGTCCAGCCGACCGTCGCCCCGTCGGGCGAAATTTCCTCGGCCTATTTCCAGATCGGCGAAGTTGCTTACGCAGTCGTCGCCCGAAGCGGTGTCCGCGATCTCGATCGCACCGCAGAAACGCTCGCCAACACGCTTTACTGACCTTCACAAAGGAGAACCCGCATGAACACCCCCAATCTAGGATACCGCACCGGCGTCGGAGCCCAAACCGGCGCCGTCTATGACGAAAGCCTGCGCCAGCACATGCTGCGCGTCTACAACTACATGGGTGTTGGCCTCGTCGTTACCGGCGTGATCGCCTTCGTCGTGGCTTCGACGCCAGCCCTCTACGTGCCGATCTTTTCCACTCCGTTGAAATGGGTGGTGATGCTGGCGCCGCTCGCCTTCGTGCTGTTGTTCTCGTTCCGGATACAGACGATGTCCGCAGCCGGCGCTCAGGCGATGTTCTGGGCATTCTGTGCGGTCATGGGCCTGTCGCTGGCCTCCGTGTTCCTGGTGTTCACCGGGACCAGCATCGCGCGCACCTTCTTCATCGCCGCCACCATGTTCGGCGCGACCAGCCTTTACGGCTATACGACCAAACGCGACCTGACCCAGTTCTCGTCCTTCCTGATCATGGGTCTGATCGGCGTGGTGATCGCCAGCATCGTCAACATCTTCCTCGGCTCGACCGCGCTCCAGTTCGCTATCTCGGTGATCGGCATCGCCGTGTTCATCGGTCTCACCGCCTGGGATACCCAGACGATCAAGGAGCAGTTTGCGGAAAATTTTGGTGCTGAATCGCAGCAGAAGCTCGCCGTCTTCGGGGCATTCTCACTCTATCTGAATTTTATCAACATCTTCCAGCTGCTGTTGAACTTCACCGGCGAGCGCGAATAGCCGCGTCAAATCCATGCATGTCGCGGCAGCGGTTTTGGAGCAGCGACATGCGTGAACAGAGACTTGGAAAACGCGCCGCGAAAATCTCTCGGGACGCGGCGCGCCTGGATATCGGAGTTGCTTCCCATGGACAGGAACGATCAGCAGGCGATCGCCACTCTTTTCGAGAAACTTGCCAAGGTCGAGCGGCAGACGCCGCCGCGCGCCGCCAGCGGAACGCTTCATCAACGATCAGATTGTCGTGCAGCCCGGCGCCCCATACTACATGGCGCCGGGGAGGGTAGGAGGCACGGCAATCGAGGAAAAGGTCGGGCTGATACGGGCCTGTCGCTGAGTGGCTGCATCGGGCGAAGCTGGCTGGTAGGAGACCGGGCATCCATGGTGGCGATACGCCTGCGATCCAGCCGAAAAGCAAGCCGCTGTGACCACTGTGTCTTCGAGGTGCCCAAGGCGAACTCTGCCAACCTGAGGAGCTGCACGTCAGAGGTCCCCGCCGGCGCGAAGATTTGGTGCGCATCCCGCAGCAATCTTTCGATGGGCCGGTCGACGAACAATCCACAGGCGGCATGCACCTCCATGGCATTGCGGGCGTCGACAGCGACGCCGGACGCGTCGCCAGCACTCGATCTTCCGACGTGAGTGACTCCTTCTATGCGATAAGACGTTGATATGGCTGCAATGTCGCACTTCAAGATAGAACCCGCTTCCACCCATCATAAAGTCGCATAAGATAGATTATGGAACTGATAGCGCTGCTTTTCGGCCCAGCCGCAGTTCCTTGTTTCCTTGGAACCAGCGGAACTGCGGTTGGTAGTGCGTTGCGCGTCTCCTGCAACGCACCCAAGTCCTACGCCGCTTGCGGCACGCAGGCCTCGCAGATCGCCGCGATGTGCCGATGGTCGGTGCCGCAGCAGCCGCCCAGGATACGCATCGTCGGAAACGAAGCTGTCAGCCTGCTGTAGTGCCGCCCGAGATCGTCCGGGTCGCCCGCGTCGAGCGTTTCCGATTCGTCCAGTTCGGCATGGCTTTTGGTTGAAGCGTTCGCCTTCACGCCATAGACGCGATCGAGCCAGCGCTCGCCCTTGTTCAGCGCCTGCATGAAATGCGTCGGATGGGCGCAGTTGATCATATAGTAGGCCGGCGCACCGTCTGTCGCGTCATCGACCCTGTCGATCGCCTCGCCGAGCGTCGTGCCGGTCACCAGCTTGCCGTCCGTCTCCACCGTGAACGAGATCATGCACGGCATATCATGCGCCTTGGCCGCCCGCGCCACGCCGATTGCCTCGTGGAAATTGGTGAGCGTATAGGCCGCAACCATGTCGGCCTCGGTCCGCGCGAAACTCTCGATCTGCGCCGCGTGATAGGCTTCCGCCTCGCTGGCGTCCATCTTGCCGGCTTTGTAGCCGTCGCCGCGCGGCCCGATCGCGCCGCTGATGACGCAAGGCGTTTCGGTGGTCTCGAACTCTTGGCGCAGGTCGAGAAGAAGCTCGATCGAGGCCTCGTTGACGGCGCGTAGCGCTTCCGGCCCGTAGCCGAGCAACGCTCCCCAATCCGGGTTGGCCCGCCACGTCGGCGTGTCGAGGATGAAGCCGGTTCCGCTTCTGCGCGCAATGGTCAGATAACGGACGTAATATTCCCTCAGCTTCTGCCGGCCTTCAGGCGTTGCCATCAGCGTGAATGAAGCAAAGTGCGGGAGGTCGAGGCCGTCGTGAAAGATGAAAGTCGTTTCCATGCCGCCATCGCTCAGGAATGTTCTGTTGGCGAGTTGCGGCAGATTCTGGCGGTACTTGGCCATGTTTGTCTCCAGTGGTAAGATGACACCATGCCGCCCTGATGGCGGCCGGCTCGGAATAGCCAAGTTTTAGCAGCACGTGCCGCCAGTGCGGTAGAAGGCTTGTGGTCCGGTACTCCACCGAAGCGGAAACCGCAGCAATTACAGAGGGATAGCCGCGCTGGGCCGGTCGTATTGCTGTCGGTGCCGACGTTGCCGGGTGTGAAAACCATACCGCCGGTACAGTAGATTTGAGGGCATTCGGTCATGCGCAAGGGTGCGGAAACGCGCGAACGCATTCTGGAGATCGCCGAGGCCTCGGTGCTCGCCAAAGGGTTCGGCGCGACGTCCATCGAGGAGGTGATCGCCGAAGCCGGCATCACCAAGAGCGGCTTCTTCTATCACTTCAAGGACAAGAACGAACTCGCCCGCGCCTTGATGCTGCGCTACGTCGAGGAGAACGACCGCATCTTCGACGATGTGTTTCACCGCGGCCGGCAATTGTCCGATGATCCGTTGCAGTCGTTCCTGATCACGCTCAAGCTGCTTGCCGAGCTGATGGGTGACTTGCCGAACGGCCACCCCGGCTGCCTGATCGCGACATTCACCTATCAGGAGCGCCTCTTCGACCGTACCGTTCGCGACATCGCCGCCGCCGCCGTCCGCTCCTGGAACGGGCGGTTTCGCGATGCGCTGAACGAGATCGCGGCCGTTTACCCTGCCCGCAAGGGCATGGACCTCGACGACGTCGCCATCATGTTCTCCTGTGTGATCGACGGCGGCATCATCATGTCGCGGGGGCTCGGCGACCCGCGTGTCCTCGAACGCCAGATCCTCGCCTTCCGCAACGTCATAAAGATGTTGTTCGCGCCGGCGGCGCCCGAAATCATGCAGCCGCCCACCGCCATCGCCGCCGAATAGAGTGCTCCGGTCGCACGTTGCGGCGCGCCGAGGTCCCATTGCCCCGGCTGTTCGCCGCGCTGCGATATCCAGCGTGTTCGATTCAGACTGCCAGCGTCGCGACGACAGCCTGCGCTGCCTGGACCATCGCCTGTGGCTCGGCGGCGAACACCGCGTCGTGCGCGCCGGCCGCAGCCCAAACGCGATTGAAACCGAGCAGCGTTTCGTCGGCGAACGCCGGGATTGCAATCAGATGGCCGATCGGCGCCACGCCGCCGATGGCAAAGCCGGTCTCGTCGCGGATCTGCCGCGGATCGGCGCGCTTCAGCGGCTCGCCAGCCAGTGCGGCAGCCCTGGCCAGATCGAGCTGATTGGAGCCGGAAACCAGGAAGAGAAACAGCTTTCCGCTGGTTTCTCCCTGGAACACCAGGGACTTGACGATCTGGGCGACTGTGCAGCCGCATTGCGCGGCGGCTTGCTCGGCGGTGCGTGTCGAGGCGCCCATGCGCCTGATTTCGATGTCGAGGCCGGCATCGGCCGCTGCCCTGGTCACACGTTCAATGCTTCCAGCCATGAAGAACCAAACCTATCATAATGATTCAAAAGGGATTTCTATCGCCATGCCGTCATAGGCCGGGTCGACGTCGGCCGGCGTCTCGGCCATCACCGCAGCGTAGTCGAGCGGCACATGCATGTGCGTCAGAACGGCCTTTTGCGGCGCCAGTTTTTCGATCCAGCCGAGTGCCTGGCCGAGCGACAGATGGCTCGGATGCGGCCTATATTGCAGCGCGTCGATGACCAGCACGTCCAGGTCGCGCAGTCGTTCGGCGGTGGCGTCGGGGAAATCACTGACATCGGGGCAATAGGCGAGGCCGCCGATGCGAAAACCAAGCGATATGATGTCGCCATGGATCTGCGGCAGCGGCTCGAGGGTGAGGGCACCCCCCTCGCCTTCGACCACCACCGGCCTGGCATGGTCGATGATATGAGGCTCGACGATAGGCGGATAGGAACTGCCTGGCGGTGTTTCAAAACAGTAGGCGAACGCTTCCCGTAACCGCAGCATGGTCGGCTGGTCGGCGTGGATATCGATCCGATGACGCTGCTCGAGCACGAAGCCGCGCAAATCGTCGATACCGTGGATATGGTCGGCATGCGGGTGCGTATAGACGACCGCATCGATGCGCCTGACCGCCGCGAGCAGCATCTGCGCGCGAAAGTCCGGCCCGGTATCGATGACGACTGTGGTCCTGTCGCCGTTTGCCGCGATCCGCTCGATGAGCGCTGCGGTGCGCATGCGCCGGTTCCTCGGATTGGCCGGATCGCAATTGCCCCAGTCGCCGGTGATGCGCGGCGTGCCCGGCG
This sequence comes from Mesorhizobium sp. WSM4850, assembly GCF_055811735.1. Taxonomy (NCBI): domain Bacteria; kingdom Pseudomonadati; phylum Pseudomonadota; class Alphaproteobacteria; order Hyphomicrobiales; family Phyllobacteriaceae; genus Mesorhizobium; species Mesorhizobium sp. WSM4850. Next base: position 85,044 of record NZ_JBVVPV010000025.1, read on the forward strand.
ATGAGCCGCAGCCGAGAATGGTGAGGCGCAGCCGGTCGCTCATGCGTCAGGCGCTCAGCGCGGTCGGGCGCGGCATCTTGCTGAACAGCCGGAAGAAATTGTCGGTGGTAATGGCAGCAATGTCGGCCTCGCTGACGCCGATCGTTTCGGCCAGCACCTTGGCCGTATGCGCGACATAGGCAGGCTCGTTGCGCTTGCCGCGAAACGGGATCGGCGCCAGGTACGGCGCGTCGGTTTCGACCAGCAGGCGGTCGTGTGGCACATCGGCGGCGATGGCGCGCAGCTCGGCCGAATTCTTGAAAGTCACGATGCCGGAAAAGGAAACATAGCCGCCGAGCGCCACGCCGATCTCGGCCAGCCTGCGCCCGGACGAAAAGCAGTGCAGGACGAAGGGAAAGGCGCCCTTCCCTGTTTCGTCCTCGAGGATATCAGCCATGTCGCTGTCGGCATCACGCGCATGGATGACCAGAGGCAGGCCCGTCTCGCGCGCTGCCGCGATGTGCGTGCGAAAGCCCTGAGCCTGCGCGTCGCGCGGCGCATGATCGTAGAAATAGTCGAGCCCGGCCTCGCCGATCGCCACCACTTTGCGATGCGCGGACAGCCGGGCAAGCGCCTCGACAGTCACGTCCAGTTCCTCGGCGGCGTTGTGCGGATGGGTGCCGACCGAGCAATAGACTTCGTCGAAAGATTCTGCGATCTCAAGCACTTGCTGAAATTTTTTCACACGCGTCGAGATCGTCACCATGCGACCGATTTCAGCGGCCAAGGCGCGGGCGACGATGGCCGTCCGCTCCTCAGCGAAATCCGGAAAGTCGAGATGGCAGTGACTGTCGACCAACATCAGATGTTCGCGTCCGGCTGCTCGACGTAACGCGGAAACACGCCCTCCGGCGCGGGCAAGGCAACCCCCGATACCAGCGCATAGTCCGCGTGGACATGCGCGAAATCGCGACGGTCCTGTGGCACAGCCAGCAGGTCGAGCAGCTTGGCGGCCGACCCCGGAATGAAGGGCTGGCACAGCAGCGCCACGCGTCGGACGACTTCCGCGGTCGTCCACAGCACCGTTTCCATGCGCGCCGGATCGGTCTTTCTGAGCGCCCAGGGTTCCTGCGAGGCGAAGTAGCGATCGGCCTCCGCCACGACGCCAAAAATCGCCGCCAGCGCCAGATGGATGGCCTGCTCCGCCATCATCTTGCGTGCAGCAGCAACCGCCTCCACCGTCTGGTCGAGGATCGCCCTGTCGGCCTCCGCCAGATCGCTGCGTTTCGGCACCACGCCGCCGCAATTCTTGGCGATCATCGACAGCGAGCGCTGCGCCAGATTACCAAGGCCGTTGGCGAGGTCGGCATTGGTGCGGTTGACGATGGCCTCGTGGCTGTAGCTGCCGTCCTGGCCGAACGGCACCTCGCGCATGAAGAAATAGCGTACCTGATCGAGGCCGTAATGCTCGATCATCGCAAACGGGTCGACGACATTGCCGACCGACTTCGACATCTTCTCGCCGCGGTTGAACAGAAAGCCATGCGCGAATACGCGCTTCGGCAGTTCGATCCCTGCCGACAGCAGGAAGGCCGGCCAGTAGACGGCATGGAAGCGGACGATGTCCTTGCCGATGACGTGGACGTTCGCCGGCCAGAAGGACCATCTGTCATCGGCCGCATCCGGATAACCGGCAGCCGTGATGTAGTTGGTCAGTGCATCGACCCAGACATACATCACATGCTTGTCGTCGCCCGGCACCGGCACGCCCCATTTGAACGTGGTGCGCGAGATCGACAGGTCCTTCAGCCCGGATTTGACGAAGCTGACGATTTCATTGCGCCGCTCCGCCGGTCCGACAAATTCGGGGCTGTTCTCATAGAGCGCGAGCAACCTATCCTGATAGGCGGAAAGGCGGAAGAAATAGCTCTCTTCCTCGGTCCATTCGACGGGCGAGCCGAGCGGTTCGCGACGGACGCCGTCGTCGCCGACCTTGGTTTCGGCCTCGTCGAAATAGGCTTCCTGCCGCACCGAATACCAACCGCTATAGCGGTCGAGATAAATGTCGCCATTTTCCGCCATGCGTGTCCAGATCGCCTGGCAGGCCTTGTAGTGGCGCTCCTCGGTGGTGCGGATGAAAATATCGTTCGAACAGCCGGTCGCTTCAAGCATCGAGCGGAAGATCGCCGAATTGCGATCGGCAAGCGCTTTCGGCGTCAGGCCTTCGGCGTCCGCCGTCTGCTGCATCTTCAAACCGTGCTCGTCGGTTCCCGAGACGAAGAAGACGTCCTTACCGTCGAGCCGCTGAAAACGGGCCAGCGTGTCGCTGGCGATGACATTGTAGGCATGACCGATATGTGGCTTGCCGTTCGGATAGAAAATCGGCGTCGTGAGGTAGTATTTTTCGCGTGACATGAATGAACCGTCATGAATGTCTGAATGAAAGATGTCGGTGGATATCGCATCGAAACGGCGATTGCCATCCCGATGGGCCGTCACATTCGCATTGCAGAATTCAGGCGGTCGATCATGGTCAAGGCATGCTGCTTCTTGTCGAGATTGTAGGTGTCGGTTTCAGATATAGCGTTCAAAGCCTCGTGCCAAGTGTCTGACAGCGTTTTGGCCCGCGCCAGATCGCCCGCCAGCGCGGCCTGGCTTGCGCCGGTCGAGAGCAGGTCGAGCGCACGGCGATTGAAAATATCGAACTGGATCGCCCGGTCGCGCCCGGCGACCGCCTCGGCGAGGCGATAGGCGCCGGCAACATCGCTCTTTGCCGCTGTCGCCAGGGCGTCGAGCGTCTCGGCGATTTCCAGCCCGCCATACTGCGTCAACAGGATTGCGGTGCGGGCGCTGCCCCCTGCCCGCTTGGCCAGTGCCGCGCGCGCCGCGGGATCGTCCGGAGGCGGTGGTTCGACGCTTTCCAAAACCGTCATCAGGCTCTCGGCATCGAGCGGCGTGAGCCGCACCATCTGGCAGCGTGAGCGGATCGTCGGCAACAGGCTGCCCGGCGCGTGGACGATGAGGATGAACAAGCTGCGTGCAGGTGGTTCTTCAAGATTCTTCAGCAAGGCGTTAGCCGCATTGGTATTCATGTCGTCGGCCGGGTCGACGATCACCACCCGGTAGCTGCCGTCATGCGAGGTCAGCGACAGGAAACGGCTGACCTTGCGGATCTCGTCGACAGTGACGACCGTCTTGAAGCTTTTCGTCTTGTCGTTCGGTGGGCGGGTCAGATGCAGCACCGAGGGATGCGCGCCGGTGGCGATCTGGCGAAACAGCGATGACGCCGGATCGGGAACGGCAAGGACCTCCGGCGCCTGTTCGAACGCCGGATGCTTCAACAGATGATGCGCCAGATGAAAAGCGAGCGTCGCCTTGCCGATGCCGACCGGCCCGACAAAGATCAGCGCGTGCGGCAGCTTCCCGGAGCGATAGGCTGACGCCAGCATGTTCGCTGCCTGGTTATGTCCGACCAGGCGCGGCGTCTCGGATGGCTCCGGTACGCCGTCAAGTGTGTCGTGCTGTTCTGGTGCGATCCGTTCGAAAATCATCCCGGCGCCTGCTTCCTGTGTCTCGGCGTCGTCGTCTCCAGCGCCGCGAACACGGCGCCGGCGACGACATTCTCCACCGTGTCGGGGTCGGCGGACGCGTCGACGACGATGCAGCGCTCGGGTTCTGCCGCGGCGATCGCCAGAAACGCTTCGCGGCGGCGCTGATGGATATCAAGCGTTTCCTTTTCGAAGCGGTCGGCGCCGGCATCGGTGCCCCGCCGTGCGGTGGCGCGCCGCAGTCCTTCGGCCGGGTCGAGATCAAAGATCAGCGTCATGTCGGGCACCATGCCGTTGATGGCGACCTTTTCCAGCGCGTCCATGAAGGCTGGATCGAGGCCGCCGGTGACGCCCTGGTAGACGCGCGAGGAGTCCATGAAGCGATCACAAAGCACGACCGAGCCGCGCTCGACCGCCGGCCGGATGACCTGCTCGACATGGTCGGAACGCGCGGCGGCGAACAGCAGCGCCTCCATTCTGGGGCCGAATGGCTCGGCAGCGCCGGAAAGCAGGACATGCCGGACCGCCTCTGCGCCTGGCGAGCCGCCCGGCTCGCGCGTGACAACGACATCGTATTGCTTGGCGCGCATCTTGCCGGCCAGGCGCTCGATCTGCGTCGACTTGCCTGCCCCTTCTCCGCCTTCGAAGGTGATGAAGAATCCGCTCACCAAAGCCTTTGTCCATGCTGCGGGACCGTAATAGTCCTGACTTGAGAAAAGGTCCACGCCGCGGCTGCTAACGCAGCCAGCCGACCGCCAGTTCCTTGGCGGCATCGAGCGCGCGTTGCGGCAGCGAGCCGACGTCAACCGGCTCGGCGGCAAAAAGCGGCGTCTCCTGGCTCAGCGTGTCACCGATCCAGACCCGCAGCGCACCCACCGGTTGCCCCTCCTCCACGGGGGCTGCAACCGGTCCCTCATAGACGATCCTGGCGGTCAGCTTGTCGCGGTTGGCGATCGGCAGGAAGATGACCACGGGCGCTTTTGCCTTCAGCGCCACGCCGGATTTCGCACCGCCGAAAACCTGGGCCTCGCCGACCACCTCGTCCTTGGCGAAAATCTCGGTTTTCTCAAAGGAACGAAGGCCCCAATCGAGCAGCTTTCGCGCTTCCTCGGCGCGCTCGCGGTCGCTTGCCAGGCCGCTCATCGCCGCAATGACCCGCCTGCCACCTTGGCTGACCGAGCCGACGATGCCGAAGCCGGATGCCTCGCTCCTGCCCATCGCCAGGCCGTCGGCGCCGATATCCATCGCCAGCAGCGGGTTGCGGTTCCTCTGGGTGATTTTGTTCCAGGTGAAATCCTTCTGGCCGTAGTAGCGATAGATGTCCGGGTACTCGCGCCAGATATGCAGGGCAAGGAGCGCAAGCTCTCGAACCGTCGTCTGCTGACCATCGGCCGGCAGGCCGGTTGCATTGACGAATGTCGATTTCTCGAGGCCAATCTGCCTTGCGCGCTCGGTCATCTCAGTCGCGAAATTCGCCTCCGACCCGGCAAACCCTTCTGCGATGATGATGCAGCCGTCATTGGCTGCCTGGACCGTCACGCCCTGGATCAGGTCTTGAAGCCGGATCGTCGACTTGAGTTGGGCAAACATCGTCGACGTACCGGATGGCGCGCCGCCGGTGCGCCATGCGTTCTCACTCACCACGTATGTATCGTCGAGCGTCACGCGCCCCAATTTGATGGCGTTGAAAACCACCTCCATCGTCATCAGCTTGGCCAGCGACGCCGGCTGAATCGGCCTGTCGGCATCCTTGGAAAACAGCACCGTTCCGGTTTCGGCATCGATCATGAAGGCCTGCGCGGCCTTGGTTTCGAAAAGCTGCGCCGCGGCTGGAGCCAGCGAAAGCAGCAGGAGGCCAAAACCCAGAAGCCCGGCGAGAGGCGCGGCGAAGCGAAATTTCATGAGAAGTTCGACCTGTCAGCCGGTAGTTCCGGGCAAGCTGTAAAGCGCGTCGCCTTCGACGACCTCACGCGACGTGCTTTAGGCTGTTGTTTTATGCATGTCGTTATCGCAAAACCGCTGCACACCTTTGCGCGACATGCATTATCAGGCTTTGTCCCGGCCGAGCAACCGCGCGATGGACAACCGGCCAAAACTTCAGGTTTTGCCGGTCAATTCCGAACCACGAGCGCGTCCGGCGCGCCGTGCGACCATGCCGCCTGCAGCATGTCGTCCAGGCTGCCATGGCCGTCCGGATAGAGATTGACCGAATACCAGTCCTTGCCCTCGAATTCGGAGCGCTGGATTTCGGTCTTGCCAAAGCCGGAAAGCTGGGTTGCCACCTGCTGCGCCTCGGCGGCATCCTCGAACGAGCCCGCCGCGATATAGTCGGTGGGCGAAGCGGCCGAAGGACCTTGCCGCTTCCACGATTGCAGGATTTCGGCAGGCGACATGCCGGCGCCATCCATCGCGGCAAAGACAGTGGAGGAGCGCTGCACGCGTTCGCTCGCATAAGACAGCGTCGCTACCCTGAACGGCGATTGCGGCGGCAGATTGATCTGCGGCCGTTCCGGCACGATCGGCCCGAAATCGGGCAGCGTCACGCTGCCAGCGGCCGGCGTCTGCGCTGCCACGACAGGCTGTGCCGATGCGGAATTCGTCAACTGACCGGGAAAGGCAGCGGCGGCGGCCAACGCCGTGCTCGGCGATGGTCCATTCATGGCGATCATGACGCCGATGGGCAGGCCGTCCGACGGATCCGGCGCCCTGTTGCCGGGATGGTAAGAGGCCATCAGATAGTGTTCGTCATTGCCGTGCAGCGGCGCCCGTCCGACATATTCGACCTTCACCTTGGCCGTGCCGATATTGGCATAGTCGAGCATTTCGGCGGCGCGCTTCGACACATCGATGATGCGCCCGTCATGGTAAGGACCGCGATCGTTGACGCGCACGACGACCGAGCTGCCGGTCTTCAGATTGGTGACGCGCGCATAGCTCGGCAGTGGCATTGTCGGATGCGCGCCGGTCAGATGTGTCATGTCATAGACTTCGCCGTTTGCGGTCAGCCTGCCGTGGAAGGCTTCGCCATACCAGGAGGCGAGACCCTTCTTGGCGTAGCGCTTGTCTTCCTTCGGATAATACCACTTGCCGCGCACTTGATAGGGCTTGCCGAGCTGATCGCGTCCGCCGCCACGCTGCAGGCCCGACATCTTGAAGCTAACGCGCGGGCTGGCTTTTACGCCATATTCGGATTCGGCAAAATATTCCTTGGAGCGAGGCTTCTTGTTGACCATTGCCTTCGGCTGTGGCGGCGCCGCGCAAGCCGCCAGCAAGGCAGCCGACAGGGCACACAACGCGAAAGCGGAAGCGCGACGAAGACGCGGGCGCGTCGTGCTTGGCATTTTTTGATTGTCCCCTCTCAACAAAGGCACCGCAACTTGACCGTCGGCAGGGCCAAAACCTACCCGACAATGCCAGCGCCGCCTTGATTCGCAATCCCTTGTGCACAGGAATTGTTTATCACCGTATTAACCGATTATGGTCGGAACCGGGCGAGATTGTGGCACAAGCCGTCCCGGCGATCGCTGTGAGAAATCACAGCGTATCGAGCTTTGGCGCAGCGCTGCTCGTCCTGCTCAAGCCCCGCCGTCAAGCGCCCGTGCCCTGCCCCTGGCAGGAACCGGCAACAGCCGGTTGACAGGACTTCGTTGGGCGCACTAGAGCAATGAAGCGCGAACGATCTCCAAGGCGTGCCCACAGGGTACGCGTTGCGATCAGGACGAGCATCCAGGTGGTTGAAAAATCACGATGGAGGGATGGCCGAGCGGTTTAAGGCACCGGTCTTGAAATTCGGTGCCAGCCATACCGAGCCATATCGCAGCGTCCCTGCAAAGCCTTCTCTAGCAAGGGTTTGAAGACTCGCCAGCGCCGTTTGTGCCAAGTCGTCCCGTCCGATACCGTAGCATTGCGTTGCAAAAAGCGTAGCAGCACGTTCTTAGCCTGTTCCCCAAAGGACGAAGCCGCCACCATGAGGCAGCGGGCTAACCGGGAATATCGCGTTGAGACGTCAGGGGCGCCTCTTGCGGGGGCGCAGCTTTTGAAGTTCAGTGTGTGGAGGGGGAACCACAATGCGCAAACGCTTTCTACTTGCAGCCCGCCGCTGTGATTGCCGGCTGTCAGACAGGTCCGGCGCCGATCATCTTCAAGCCGGGCGTGGATCTGAATTCGACCGTCGTAGCGCTTGACCAATGCAAGATCGACTCCTTCAAAGAGATTCCGCAGTCGCTCGCGACGGATGTTCGCCCTGGATACAACAACCCAGGCACAATCCAGTGCAACACCTATGGAACGATGGTGACGTGCAACCGAATCGGCGCCGTGAATATCCCGGCCTCTTCGACAACCTATGACGTTAATGGCGAATTGCGCGACCGATATATAGTTCGCTGCCTCCAGTCCAACGGCTTCACCGTCAAGATGGATGGCCGAGCCTGCGTGACAGAAGCTGAGACGAAAAAGGCGCTTGCAGATCGGGCCGCGGGACAGTTTCCGCAATGCGCCGTCAAAGCAGGGCCCTAAGCACAAGACGAGCTACGCTCAAATCGTCGAGCGCGCCTTGCAGCAAGCGGCGCCGGCCACTTTCAGCCCTTTCGTTCGAAGGTTGGCTTCCAGTCGCGATTGCGCGCCCGCTGCTGTGAAGAACACTTGCCGGCGGTCACGGCCAGCAGCCTTGCAATTTGAGCAGACAAAGAGCCCGACCAGGTCGTCATGCATCGAGCCGTGGTCACGCCCGAGCCTGTCAATCAGCGCCTGGATGTCGAGCTTCGTCGATTTGCAGCACATCGGGTGCGCACAATTGACATAGATGGTTTCGCGGGCGGCCAGGGTGTCGGCGAGGGTTTTTAAAGGCATGGCGATCTCCGTAAAAGGGGTTCGCCGCAATGGAGATTATATTCCTAAAATTTGATGTCGCTGGCAAGCGGGTTGGAGCGCGAGGAAGCTTGCCGACCCTCGCTTCTCGGCCTCGCTGATAGCGTCTCGAGTCTTCAGCGATGCCGCCCGGCTAACTGGCCCGGCGTCATAGCGGACATGAGGCGTTCGCTGCCCCACCCTCGAACTACGCCGCGGCCCCATCCAGGGCACCTGAACATTAGCAGCTTCTAACATTTTGTGGTATAACCGGCATCAAAATTTGCTCTATCACATCAAGCGGGGGCACCATGATCGACCTGCCACCGGGCATCGAGCCAGCCGACTACGCCCGCCTCCTCATGGACAAGCAGACCCCAAGAGCGACGACAAGTGGGGTCCAGCTGGCCGCCTCGACCTCGGTGGCGGCGAGCACTACTTCTTTGGATGAGGCGTCGACATGAAGACGCTAGTCGTCGCGGCCATTCTCATCGTCTGCATCCTCGTGCTGGATAACATTCGAGGATCGCGGACCGAGTGCTACACCCAGGGGAACCTCCAGATCGGAGGCGTTCAGCAGCCGTGGGTATGCGTGGGGCCGGATGGAGTGGCGTATGGGCCATGAATAGAGGGAGACACACGTCGTCGTCTTCAATCGTCGTCCAGAAATCCTGCAGTGAGGCGTGCCGAAGGTCTTCCTCGCCTCTGAGGTGCTTTACGCGGGCTTTGATCCCCGGCTTAACCCACTGCGTTGCCGGCCGCTTTGGCATGTCCTTGGGCGGTGGCCCGGCATGTTCCTGGACGCGCTTCCAAAGCCGCTCCCGCATCTCGCGATTGACGCTCACGAACGCACTGCCGACATATTTCCGGGTACCTGGGTCAGCCATCAGAGCAAACGCCGGCTTGCCCCTCTCGCGTTCAACTCCGAGAAGTTCAAACTCGCTTTCGGTGAAGGATTTTGTCTTCAGCCAATTTGTAGTCGGGCCGCTGCGATATTTGCTGTCTCGACGCTTCGATACCATCCCTTCCAGGCCTGCCGCGTCGATCAGATGATAGATCCCGTTGGCTTCGCCTGGCATCGTCTCGCTGAACTGGATGCGGCTGTCAGACCCTATAAGGCCGGCCAGGATTTCCCGCCTGTCCTCCAGCACCATGTCGCGCAAGTCGTGGCCGTTGAGATGCAGCAGATCGAACGCGACGAAATAGAGGTCGTGCTGGTGCCTGGTGATGGCCTTGCGCAGCGCGGCAAATCGCTCACCGGCATGTTGGCGGTGTGGTTAGCTGCGAGATCCTAGATTGCGGCTACGCTGCCTGCGCATTCTGTTGC